>PMAK01000084.1 GCA_003153655.1 Phycisphaerales bacterium | reverse complement strand
CGCATGGGAAAGAATTTCGCTCCTTTCTGGATGACCTTATTGTTCGAAGAGTCAATACATTACATCTGGCACCGTCGGATCTATATGGAGTTCTTGACGTGATGGCTGGGCATGGGTTGGATTTTGACGATGCTTTTCAATATGTCGCGGCAGAGCGATTCGATCTACAGCTAGTGAGTTTCGATGCAGATTTCGATCATACACNNAGCGGCTGAGTCGGGGTAATGATCCTATACAGGTTTATGGTTAGCGATGATGATTCCTCCAACATCGCGGCGCGATGGGGTGCAGATTCGACTGGCCGGGTCGGAGGATTTGGCCGCGATTAACGATATCTATAATTACTATGTTTTGCATTCGACCTGTACGTACCAGGAATTGCCGGAGCCGATGGAGGGGCGGGAGAAATGGTTTGCCGATCATGGGCCGCGGCATCCGGTGATTGTTGCGGAGATGGATGGGCGGATTGTCGGGTGGGGATCGCTTTCAGCTTATCATGTTCGCTCGGCATATCGGCACACCGTTGAGAATTCGGTTTATGTGCATCATGAGTTCCATCGGCGCGGCATCGGGTCGGTCATCCTTGCGGATTTGATTGAGCGGGCGCGGGCGATCGGGCATCGGGCGATTATCGCGGGGATTGATGGGGATCAGCAGGCGAGCGTGAAATTACATGAGAAGTTTGGATTTGAGAGGGTGGGGCATTTGAAGGAATTGGGGTTTAAGTTTGGGCGGTGGCTGGATGTGATTTATATGGAGTTGTTGGTAGGAGCGTTTTTCGGGGCTGGCGGACACGGTTTTGCAAAATGTGCATGGGCCGGTGCTGCCACGTCTCCTATTTGCCGTGCCGGATCCAGGTCAATTTGCTTGAGCGACATTGTGTTCAGAGCAGATCCCGCAGAGCCAATCGGCGGTTTCTTTCGTCGAACGGAAGCGATGAATTTCCAGATGNNCTGTTGTAGTCGCGGCGGCGCAGGTGCCAGCTTTTCAGCGCCCATACCAGCGGTGAATCGGGAGACATGAATGATCTCCGCCAGGATTCGACATTTTTTCCCCAAAGCAGTTCCCGCGTCAGGCAGCGTTTGATCGTTCGTGTAACGGCCCTCCAGAGGATGATCGGCAGCGAATAGTCGAGCCAGATGAGCGTGTCGATGTGGTCCCACACGATGTCTTTGAATTCAAGGCAATTGCCGTCGAGAATCCAGACGGGGCCCGAGGTGGAGTCCCTCAATCTTTCCGCGACGACGGAATTGGGGGCAAATTGCCAGTTTGCGTTCCAAAAGAGCGCGTCGAATTCGACGTGCGGCCGATCGAACAGCCTCGCGAGGGAACGAGCCAAAGTGGTTTTACCGGTGCAGGTCGTTCCGACGACGATTATGCGGCGCTGGGGGGATGCTTTTGCGAAATGGGTTTGGCCGGGCGCGGGTAATTTGTTTGAGATAGCGGTCTGTTTAAGCGCCAATACCTTCGGGGCGACTTCGCGGAGGGGACAATAGGGGAAGCCGCACGGGCCGGCGCATAGGGGAGTTGACGTGACTCGGGCGTGGTAGAGGCTCGGAGCGTTTCCCGGATCGACTAAACGCATGTCTGTCCCTTTCGCGAGGATGCCGCCGCACCGGCGACAGAATTCGGCGGCGATGCCGGCGCAGGTGTGACAAGTAACCTGAAGCGAAAATCCGGGTTGATCCCGATGGATCAGCGCGGCAACCCAACACGTTCAAGTATTAGATCAACACCGAGCTCGGCTGCCTATCGGCGACAATCCCGATATCGATGTAAGAGGATTTACCTAGCGCGTTGATCGGGAAGGGTCATGCGAAAAGATGGTTTTTGTGTGTCATTCTGAATGATGAGGGCGGGGCGCGTCTTTTTTATTTCAGCGCCGATGGTTGGATCGAAGTTGAGCAGCCAGACTTCGCCTCGACGTGGATGGGTTATTTTCCGGGCCATACGTCGGGGAGCTTGGACCAATCTCGTTCGAGTTTGCGATCTCGCGCCGTCATGGCCTTATAGCCGGAAGATAGGCGGCGTTTGAGTTGGCTGGCAGACATTGGCCGCTGAGATCGCGTTTCCTGAAACATCATCCGCAGGCTTTGACGAATGACTTCGCTGGCGGATTCGTAGTGACCCGAATTCAGAGTTTGGCGCACGAGCCGCAATTGTTCTGGAGTCAGGGAGACGTTGATGGTCGCACCACGAGCCATGGGAGAATTATATCTTCAAAGAGATCGGTTGGCGTTAGGAGGGCTTACCGCGACAACGGCGGCGTAGGAGAAATCCGCCACTGGCCAGGGCGAGGAGCGCGAAGGTCGCGGGTTCGGGGACGACGGCGATGCCATAAACGTCACCGCTTAATCCGGTGATGAGTGATGGGGCTACGGGGTCGCCTGAGGTTGTGTATTCGCTGATGGTGCCATTGCCGGAGTTGGCTACGAAGAGGTCGTTGCCGTTGAGCGTGAGAGTCGTCGGATCATCTAGTCCGGGGACCAGCGTTTTTAGGAATGTGCCGTCGGTTGCGTATTCGCTGATAAAGCCCTGGTCGTTGCTGAGGAAGAGATCATTTCCCTGAACCGCCAATCCGCCGACGAATCCGAGCCCTGAAATAAGGGACGCGTGTAGGGTTGTGCCGGAAGTGGTGTACTCGCCGATGGTGAATTCGCTCGAAACACCATTTATTGGGGGCACCGAAATATAACTAACGAAAACGTCATTCCCTTCTACGGCGATGCCCAGAATTTCATCTTCGCCAATAGAAATGGCTGGGGCTGCTACTGTTGCGCCAGAGGTTGTGTATTCGCCGATGGAACTCGGCCGGGTTACATCTTGCACAAAGAGATCATCGCCTGATATGGCCACGGGGCCCTCGGCGTTTGGGATGAGCGATGTGTTTAGAGGATCGCCGGACAGGTCATATTGGCCGATGGAAGCTTTGTTGCCGGTGACAACGGGTACAAATAGATGGGAGCCGTCAGTGGTCAGTCCGATTGGGTTGAGCAAACCCGAGATAAGCGAGGGACTCAATTGCGTGCCGGAGAGGGAGTATTCGCTGACGGTACTGGATGTGAAATTTGAGACGAAGATTTGGCTGTGGGCGATGCCGACCAATCCGGGGGATAACAAAAAGAGTGACAGAAATGCCAACGACTTCATCGCATTGATTGTTGAATCAAGTGGGCGCGGATAGCCGTGTGTGCAATTCATTTGAACCCTCCCTGTTGTTCGGATCGCTGCCGCCGGAGGGATTATAGCATGATTGCTTGCAGTCGGGTCTAGATTTTCGGTGGGAAATCCATCTTATGCCACGGCCGCGACGACCTTTTTGGCGGCATCCGTCAGATCTGTCGCGGTTTGCAGCGTCGGCATCTCGCCCTTGGCATCCGCGAGGATTTTGCGGGCTTTTTCCACGTTGGTGCCTTCGAGGCGGACGACGACGGGGATTTTGAAGGAGATTTCGTTGCCGGCTTTTACGAGGGCTTCGGCGATGACGTCGCACTTGGCGATGCCGNNTGATGTCCATGGTGGCCATGGCGAGGCCGGCGCCGTTGACGAGGCAGCCGATGTTTCCGTCGAGGGCGATGTAATTGAGGCTGGCTTTCTGGGCGCGGACATCGAGCGGGCGTTCCTGGGATTCATCGACCAGGGCGGCGAGATCCGGATGGCGGAATGTCGCGTTGTCGTCGAGATTGAATTTGGCGTCGATGGCGAGAAGTTTGCCATCCTTGGTGACCACCAGCGGATTTATTTCCGCGAGGGAGGCGTCCATTTTGATGAAGGCCTTGCTGAGATTGAGCATGAGCTTGGCGGCTTCGGAGGCGAGCTTGTCTTTGAAGCCTAGCTTGAAAGCGAGATCGCGGGCTTGGAAGGGTTGGAGGCCCATGAGCGGGTGGAGGGATTCCTTGAAGACTTTTTCGGGAGATTTTCGGGCGACTTCTTCGATTTCCACGCCGCCCTCGGCGGAGGCGATCATGGTGGCTGCGCCGCGGGCGCGGTCGATGGTGATGCCGAGATAATATTCGCGGGCGATATCGACGCCGGGTGCGACGAGGAGGATGGAGACGGGGACGCCTTCGGGGCCGGTCTGATTGCTGATCATGCGGTGGGAGAGCATGAATTTGGCGGCTTCGCGGGCTTCATCGGCGGATTTGACGAGCTTGACGAACCCGGCCTTTCCGCGGCCGCCGGCGTAGACCTGGGCTTTGACGACGCAGACGGGGGTTTGCATTTTTTTGAAGGCTTCAGCGGCGGCTTCGGGGGAGCGGACGACTTCGGATTGGGGGACGGGGATGGATTGGTCTAAGAGGATTTGGCGGGCTTGGTATTCGTGGATTTTCATTGTGGGTCATTTGTCATTGGTCATTGGTCATTTGTCAATTGGGAGATGTCGCGGTTGCTTCGGTGAGCAGCTTGGTGAGGAGTTGCTCGATGCCGAGTTCCTTTGCCCAGCGGCGGAGATAATCCAGGTCCAGAGCATCCCGCTTTAATATTGCGACGCGCAAGGCATCTTGATATTGGCGTTGCGATTCCGATTCAGCCGACCATTCGAGCTTGGACAAGATTGAATCCTCGGGGGTGACGATCAGAACCTGAGAGCCAAGTATTGTGGCCGGCGCTGCGCGCGTGAATTCCTGCTGGCTGAATGGCCGGCGTTTGCGAATGATCAGGTCGGCCTTCCATGCGCCTTGCGTGTCGATCACGTTAAACATTGATCTGTTCGCGAGGGCGCTATGGGCCGCTTCAGAACTGACATACCACTCGGGTGGGAGCGAGTTGAGGAATCGATTTAGGTTTGCGGCGTCGGGATCGATGACAAGATCGAAATCGTTAGTGGCGCGGGGTTCGCCATAGAAACTGCTGGCGAGGGAGCCGCTGATCATGAAAGGAATGCCGGCAGCCTTTAAGAGCGTCGCAATCTGTGCGAAAAAGGCTTCCTGGCTCACGGTTCTATATTCTCCGAGGGAAAGGCCTGGCTGAATAATTCCGATCCGATTGCCAGCTTGAACGCGGCCAGGCGAACGCGCCGGTCATCGTAGTCGGGATGGCGATGGCGAACGCCTGCTTCGGTGATGGCGCGAAGATTTTTGCTTAGCTCGAAGGTCATTTTTACGCGGCCTTCGAAGCCTTGATTTTTCAGGGCTTGCCACATGATGGCGTTGGGTTTGTGGGATTGGATCTCCGACATTGGTCTCCATTTGTGAAGGCTCATTGATACAATCATTGATCATGACTCGCAATGATAGGCCGGCGATTGTTCTTAGCAGCGGGGGGCTGGATAGCACGACTTGTCTGGCGATTGCGCGGGCGGAGGGGTATGGGCCGATCTATTCGCTTTCATTTGATTATGGGCAGCGGCATCGGCATGAGCTGGTGGCTGCGGGGAAGATAGCCGCGTTGATGGGCGTGGCGGAGCATCGGGTGATGCGGATCGATCTGCGGCAATTCGGGAAGAGCGCGCTGACGGATGCGATTGATGTGCCGAAGGATCGGACGGAAATGGGCGCGGGGATTCCGATTACGTATGTGCCGGCGCGGAATACGATTTTTTTGAGCTATGCGCTGGCCTGGGCTGAGGTGCGGGGGGTGAGGGATATTTTTATTGGGGTGAATGCGGTGGATTACAGNNTGCCGCGTTTGAAAAGATGGCGAATTTGGCGACTCGGATGACGACGGAAGTCTTGGCGGGGGAAAGAGGGTTTGCGATTCATACGCCGCTGATTCGGTTGACGAAGGCTGAGATTATTCGGCGCGGGGTTGAGCTTGGCGTGGATTATGGGTTGACGTTTAGCTGTTATGACCCGGATGAAATGGGGCGGGCTTGTGGGCATTGCGATAGTTGCTTGCTGAGGCGGAAGGGATTTTTGGAGGCGGGGGTGGGGGATCCTAC
>PMAK01000077.1 GCA_003153655.1 Phycisphaerales bacterium | reverse complement strand
CACCAGCATTCCGTAGCCGCCGGATTCGTTGGTGCTTTTTACGACGAGTTTATCCAGATTTTCCAGGACGTATTTGCGGTCGGTCTCGCGGGCGCAGATGTATGTGGGGACGTTGGGGAGAATGGCTTCCTGGCCCATGTAGAATTTGATCATGTCGGGGACGAAGGGATAGATTGCTTTGTCGTCGGCGACGCCGGTGCCGACGGCATTGGCGAGGGCGAGATTTCCGACGCGGTAGGCGTTCATCAGGCCTGGCACGCCGAGTGCGCTGTCGGGGCGGAAGCAGAGGGGATCAAGGAAGTCATCGTCCACGCGGCGATAGAGGACGTCCACGCGGCGCAGGCCGGCGGTGGTGCGCATGTAGAGGAAGCCTTTATCGACGACGAGGTCTCGGCCTTCGACGAGTTCAACGCCCATCTGGCGGGCGAGGAAGCTGTGCTCGAAATAGGCTGAGTTGTAAATTCCCGGGGTGAGGATGGCGATGTTGGCGTCATCCGCGTGATGCGGGGCGACGTATTTGAGGCACTGGAGCAGGTTATACGGGTAATCCTCAATGGCCCGGACGCGGTAGGCGCTGAAGAGGGATGGGAAGACCCGTTTCATCACGGTGCGGTTTTCCAGGACGTAGCTGACGCCGCTGGGAGTGCGGCCGTTGTCTTCGAGGACGTAGTATTTTCCGTCTTTGTCGCGAATGAGATCGGTGCCGCAGATGTGAATGTAAATATCTCGCGGGACTCTTACGCCGAACATTTCGCGGCGGAACATTTTCGCGCCGTAGATCAGTTCGGGGGGAATGATGCGTTCTTTTAGGATGCGCTGGCCGTGATAGATGTCCTGGCAGAAGAGATTGAGGGCCGTGATGCGCTGGACCAAGCCGCGTTCGATGATGTCCCATTCGTTGGCTGGGACAATGCGTGGGACGAGGTCGAAGGGGAAGATTTTTTCGACGCCGCGGGTGTCGTTGTAGACCGTGAAGGTGATGCCCTGATTTCGGAAGAGGACATCGGTCATGCGCCGGCGTCGCTCGAAAGCTGGGTGGCCCAAGCCTTTCAGGCGGCTGACGAGGGAAGCGTAATGGGGACGGGGCCGCCCTTCGGCGGCGAATACTTCGTCGAAGAGGCCGTCAACCTGATAATTGTCGAACATTGCTCCGGGATCCGATTTCTCCCGCTTCCATCCTCTGGCCGCCGGAGGGTGATTCTACGGAGCGGTGATTAGGAGAGCAAACGTATGAATGCTCGCCGGATGGCGTGATAGGGTCTTGGCGAGCCTTTTGCTNNTGCTGGGGAAGAGGTAATTGCGCCTTCGGCGAAGGTTTATCAGTTTGGTTCAAGAAGTGCCGGCGGCTTGCAACCGGGAATCCGTCAAATCACAATGTTGGAATGTTACTCACCAAACATGAAGGCGTGACCTTTCAGAACCAGACCATTTACATCAGCGGACAGGCGTTCGTGCGATGCACGTTTGTCGCCTGCACGCTGGTGTTTCGGGAAACGGTGTATCACCTTGAGGGATGTACATTCGATCGCTGCAATTGGCACGTCGATCGCGTGCTGATGTGGGGCAGTCCGGAATCGCTGCAGGAAGTGAAATCGCTGGTGACGCTGATTGAGAACGTTCAGCAGCAAAACGCCGCCGTGCAGGCCTCGCCTGAAGCGGTGGGCGCCGGCCAAAATCGGTAATCGGGGGATTAGTTCCGCCGATCAGGCTAGAATCCGCTCGTGACTTTTCATCGCTTTATTTATTGTTTCTCGGTCGTTGCCGGCGCGTTGGGGTTGGTTGTGTTCCCGACGAACGCGACCGCGGCCCTGCGGCCGGACGAAATTCTTCTGATTACCAACAAGAATTCACCGGACAGCGCGAAGCTCGCGGTTTTATATTGCCGGCTTCGGGGAGTGCCCTCATCGCAGGTCGTGGCGCTTGATCTGCCGGATGCGGAGGAAATGGGTTTCGACGTATACGAGACGGGGGTGGTGGCGCCGGTGCGGGAATTTCTGCTGGCTCATCAACTTCAAAAGAAAGTGAAATGCCTGCTGACGTTTTATGGGGTGCCATTTCGAATTCGCCAAAAGGTGAATACGCCGGAGGAACAGCAGGAATTGGCGGAAATGCAAAAAACGCGATGGGCCATCACGGACCGGCTCAAACAGACGGTTGGGAATTTGGAAACGCAGGCCGTTGGCCTGGATCCGTCTTTCCAGCCGGGTGCGGGTGATTCTGTACCTGCCCTGCTCGCCCGGGCGCAGGCGGCGATACCGGTAGTCGGGACCCATCTTTCGGCGATCACGGATAGCGCAGCACGGACGGAGCAGTTCAAGAAATTGTTGGGCGGGTTGGAAACCATCGGCGGACCGGCCGAGGTTGATTTGCGAATGGGCGCGACGGAGCGCGCTGACCCATCGAAGACGAGCGAACAGCGCCAATATTGGGCCGACCTTCACGAGCGCGTTCAGTCTGCACGCGCGCAGGTGGGCCAGCTTCAGGCGCTCCGCTGGGACAGTCAGGCGCGGGATCAACTCCGCAAAGTGTGCGTTGCAAATTTCGGAGCCGGCGGGACGTTGCGCGTGCTGGATGCGCAGATCAATTATCTGACGACGGACGCAACAGCCTCGGCCACCGATAATGAGCTGTCGCGGCTTTGGGAGGACTATTACCCGCGTCAGCGTTATCTCGACAATCCGTTGAACCTCCAATTCCACAACGCACCGACCAACACACTTATGGTCATGCGGCTCGACGGGCCGGACCCGGCAACGGTTGAGCGAATGATGCAAACCAGCGTGGATGTTGAGAAGACCGGCTTGAAGGGAATCGTCGCGATTGATGCACGTGGCCTGACGCCTATTGACGACAAGGGAAAGCCGAGCGTTTTCGGGGAGTTTGATCAGACTCTTCGCGATCTCGCATATCTGATTCGGGTGAAGACGGATTTGAAAGTAAAACTGGACGATCAGGACATCGTCTTTCCGCCGCATTCGGTGCAGAATGTCGCGCTCTATTGCGGATGGTACAGTGTGAACAAATATGTTCCCGGGTGTGATTTCAACGCAGGTGCAGTGGGATATCACATTGCGAGCTTTGAGATGGTTTCGCTGCACGTGCCGAGTCCGTACTGGGTTCGGGGGCTGTTGAGCGATGGTGTGGTGGCGACACTGGGGCCGGTGGCCGAGCCTTATCTGAGTGCTTTTCCGAGGCCGGACGAATTCTTTCCGCTGCTTCTGACGGGGAAGCTGACGCTGGCGGAGGTGTATTGGAAGACTACGCCGATGACCAGTTGGATGATCAATTTCATAGGCGACCCCCTTTATTGCCCCTATAAGGCCGATCCGGCGCTGCGTGTGGAGGATTTACCCCCGTGGGCGGCCTTAGTATTTTCGCAGCAACAATCCGCTATAACAGCCGGTGCGTCCGATTCAAGCCACACATCCAATTGACCGATATGGATGTTGGAGCACCTCGTATGGCTGTACAGATTATTTGCCCTAACCTGCGTTGTCGGAAGATTTTATCAGTTCCTGATGATGTCCGCGGCAAGCAGGTGAAATGTGAACACTGCCAGACGACTTTCCGGGTGCCGGAAGTTCGCCGGCCACCGGTGCCGACGGGTCCGACTCGCAAGTAGTGTTGGATTCTTTACACCATCACGCTCAATGCGTGCAGCATCTCATTGCAAATATCAAAGACGTCCACCGCACTATATTCTTCAGCGCGTCCGAGTTTGGGCCTCCAATAGCGGCCATGCGCCAACCAGTGGCGTAACTTCAGAACCCCCTTGAATTCCCCAATTGTGTTGCCGATTCCGGAGACGACACAGCACTCTTTCCATGCTTCCAAGATGTCCTCCTCAAGCGNNAAGCCGTATCTTTTCGATCTGCCGATGCTTGCGGACCCCGCGAAACCGGCGTGATAAGATATCTTTCTTTCTGTTGCGCACGCGTACGATGAAGTCAATCCGTAGCGCCGCTTCCGTGGAAGCGAGCATTCCAAGGGATGTCAAATTCCGCAGTTCCGTGATCTGTTTTGTGAAGTCGTCATCCAATTCCTGTCGTGTCTTCCCGAAGTAACGGGAGGCGAGTGAACTGCGTCCACTCGCCAATAGGTCAAACACGCGGCTCTTTTCTTCGCCAATCAAGACGCGCTGGAATTCGTACCACACCCAGACATCCTGGAGGCTCTGTTCTTCATTGGAAAGAATATTCGAAAGCGACCGCCGGGTCATGGCCGCATAATGTCCTTGAGAATCTCGGAGAACGACTCGGCGTTTAGATCAATCAGCCGCAACATGGGCGCCCGCGATGCAATGACACTCCATCGGTCCCCGAGCCAAACGATCGTAGCTTCCCCGCGATCCCCGAACACATCAATCCTTCCTTTGGCGCCCACAATATTGGTCCCCTTAGGAGAAAAGAGTACTACTTCGTCGCCGACACGAAGACTGAGTTCCGAAATATGGTATACGCCGATAGATGACTCGGTAACAACTTTATCGGGGTAGTCGATCTCCACGTCCGCTTTAGCTGCTTTGAGGTAGTCGTCTGTAACGGTCTGGTACAGTTCTTTAACCGCCCGGATCCAAGCATCCCGCCGAGTTACCCAATCGATGCCATCCGGGCCGGCTTTTTGTTTTTTTCCGCGAAAGAATTCGTGCAATTGGTTTTGAGTCATTGGGCTACCTTGCAAGCCGAATTGGCTTCGATAGCATTATACCCGTTTCGTGGAAGCGGTACGACCACAAACGTGGCAGTCTACTCCAAATCCATTTCCCGCGCGTTGTTCAGGCTGATGGCAAGACTCTCGAAGGGGTCTCGCTGGCAGATGTCCTGCTCGATGATGTACCACCGGACGCCTGCTTCGCGGCAGGCTTTCAGAATCGCCGGCCAGTTTAGATTTCCCTCGCCTACCTCGGCCATTTGCTGTGTTTGATCCGAAGTGATGGCCATATCTTTTAAATGAACGCAGGGGATTCGGCCGGCGACTTTTGCGATCCACGCCGCCGGATCAGCGCCGCCGTGTTGAATCCAGTAGGTGTCGATTTCCATCCAAACGTTTGGGGAGAAATGATCGAGGAGAATCTGTAACGCAGTTTTGCCTTCGAAGCGGACGAGTTCGTGGCTGTGATTGTGATAACCCAGAGAAACGCCGGAGCCATGGAATTTTGCGGCGATTGCGTTGTAGGCGTTCGCGAAATCGGGCCAATCGGTGGCACGGGGCTTTTTCGGGAAGAAGCCGCCGACAGCGGTGTATTTGCATCCCCATAAATGATGCTCATCGATCACCTTAGTTGTCTCATCGCGGAGGCGCTCGAGCGATACGTGCGTCGCGCAGCAGGTGAGACCTTCACCGGTGAGGATGGCGGCCAATTCCTGAGGATCGATTTTGCCAAGCGCGGAAAGCTGGACCGCGTCGTAGCCGATTTTTTTCACAAGGGCGAGCGTGGAAGCGATGTCGCGGGGCGTCTTGGTAAAGTCCCGCAACGTGTACATCTGAGCGGCAATCGTGGAGGCCATGGCCGACATCCTTTTGCAGGAAATGTTTCGCCTGCTACCATACAATGGCGCAACCGCGATATGAAGCTTGATGAAAGGATTGCAAGCGCCAATGACCTATTGCCTGGGTATCGTCACAAAATTTGGGCTGGTGATGGCGTCCGATTCCCGCACCAACGCGGGATATGACCAGGTCAATACCTGCCGAAAGATGTACACCTTCGTCACCGAAGGGGAGCGGGTTTTTGTGTTGCTCGCCAGCGGGAGCCTTTCGTGCACGCAGTCGGTAATCACGCTGCTGCGCCGGGAATTCGATAAGGGGGAAGGACTGGCGCAGGCGACGTCGCTATACGACGCAGCCCGGATCATCGGAAATGAAGTGCGCCGGGTGGGCGAGATCGACCGGCCGGCGCTGGAACGGGACGATTATAAGTTTAACGTGCATTTCCTACTTGGAGGACAGGTGCGTGGTGAACCGCCGGCGCTGTTTCTGATTTATCCGCAAGGAAATCCGCTGCAGGCGACGGAGGAATCGCCTTACCTTCAGATCGGTGAGACGAAATATGGCCGGCCGATCCTGGATCGGGGGATTCGGTTCGACAAAACGACGCTGGAGGAGGCCGCGAAGTATGCGCTGCTTTCGCTGGATTCGACGATGAAATCGAACGTGACGGTCGGGCCGCCGATTGATTTGCTCGCGTATGAATGCGATCAACTGGCGATCACGCATCAGCGGCGATTTAACTCAGACGATGCGGATTTGGTAAAGATCGGTCAGCGTTGGCAGCAGGCATTGCGCGGCGCAGTCGCGCGGCTGCCAAATATTCGCTTCACGGTACAGAAGGCTACGGAGAAGACGCAGGAGTCGATCCAGTTGGTGGAGACGCCATCGGGAGATGCTGGGAGCGAACTTCAGTCGCAACAGGAGACGCCGACTTCTCGGGTTTAAGTGATGGCAGTTCTTACGGACCCTCTTCAAACCCCATTGATGCGCAAGCTGGAGGAGATGCGGCAGCGCTATCTGTCGCTCCAGGCGTCGATGAATGATCCGGCCTTCGTGGCCAATTCGCAGAAATTGGTTGCCGCGAGCAAGGAAGCTGGACAACTCGATCCGATTATCCAGAAATTCGACGCCTATCGCACGAGCCTGAAAACGATCGAGGAATTGCACGAGATGGCGGCTAATCCGGCCGATGCGGAGATGGCCAAGCTTGCGGCTGCGGAATTGCCGACGATTCAGATCCAGGCGGCTCAGTTGCTGGATTTGCTTACCGACGAATTCATCGCGGCTGAAGATAATGCGATTGTCTCGTTCTTTCTGGAGATCCGGGCCGGGACCGGCGGTGACGAGGCGGCCCTGTTCGCGCGCGATCTTTATGAGATGTACCGAAAATATTGCGAATCCAAGGGGTATCGCTTTGATGTGAGCGATTTTTCGACTTCGGACCGGGGGGGATTCAAAGAAGTGATTGTGAATATCCGAGGGAAGGGCGTTTATCGCCGATTGCAATTCGAAGGAGGCGGCCATCGCGTGCAGCGCGTGCCGGTGACGGAGGCCAAGGGGCGGATCCACACCTCCACGGCGACCGTGACCGTGCTGCCCGAGGCGAAGGAAGTGGAGATTGCCATCGACCCCAACGACCTAAAGGTGGACGTCTACCGTTCCACGGGCCCAGGGGGCCAGTCCGTGAACACGACCGATTCGGCCGTGCGCATCACCCACCTGC
>PMAK01000172.1 GCA_003153655.1 Phycisphaerales bacterium | reverse complement strand
TCATGTGCCCGGGCATGCGCCCCGCGACCGGATGAATGCCGAAGCGCACGTCGACGCCGCGCTTGGTGAGCGCGTCGTAGAGTTCGCGAACTTTGTGCTGCACCTGCGCGACGGCCATGCCGTAGCCGGGGATGATGATGGCTTTCTGGGCCACCTCAAGAATCTGGGCGGCTTCCTCGGGACTGGTGGAGCGAACCGTTTTCTTCTCGACGGCGGCGCTGGTCTGCACCTGCCCGAAAGCGCCGAAAAGCACGTTGGCGAAGCTCCGGTTCATCGCCTTGCACATGATGATGCTGAGAATCAGTCCGCTTGCGCCGTCGAGCGCGCCGGCGATGATCAGGAGTTTGTTACTAAGGACGAAGCCCATCATGCTGGCGGAAAGACCTGCATAGCTGTTGAGCAGAGAAATGACCGTCGGCATGTCCGCGCCGCCGATGGGGATGATGAGCAGCACGCCGAATGTCATTGCCAAAATCAGCAGGATCGGGAAAAGCCACCACCACTGCGGATGCACGATCAGGCCCGCGGCGCAGGCAATCGCAGCGGCAAATAGGGCGAAATTATAGAGGTTTTGGTTTTTGTAAGTGAGAGGCCGGGTGGGCAACAAATCTTGCAGCTTTCCAAAAGCCATGAGACTTCCGGTGAAAGTGAGTGCCCCGAGTAGAACCTCGAGGCAGAGGAAGAACATGATGAGCGAAGTAGGGGGGGCATGCTGAAGATCGAAGAGGAAATAATGCGCCGTTCCGACCAAAGCGGCGGCGAGGGCGCCAAAAGCGTGCGACAGGGCCGTCCGCTGCGGCACCGCGGTCATGGGCATGAAGACGGCCATGGGGATGCCAATGATCGCGCCGATTGCGAAGCCGACGATGATCCATTCGTATGAAATGATGTGGTGGTTGAGCAGTGCGCCGACGATTGCGGCGGCCATGCCGATCTCGCCGGCGAGATTTCCGCGGCGGGCCGTGGAGGGAGAGCTGAGCCATTTCAGGGCCAGCACGAAGAGCGCGGCCGCCAGGACATAGGTCGTCGTGGCGATGGCGGTGGTGATTGCCGCCTGTTCGTCCGGATCCAAACTGGCCACAAAAGCGATCATGGCTTCCTTTTCTTGAACATTCTCAGCATGCGATCGGTGATCATGAACCCGCCGATGACGTTTGTGCTGGCGGTGGCGACCGCGAGGGTACCGAGGACTGTCGAAAGGGTGGTCTGTTTCGCGCCGGCGAGCTCGATGGCGGCGATCACGCTGATCGCGGAGATAGCGTTAGTCAGCGACATCAGCGGCGTGTGCAGCAGCGGGCTGACCCGCCGAATGACTTCCAGTCCCAGAAATGCCGCTAAAATGAAAACGTAAAGGTGCGACGTGAAATCAGGCATGGTTCAATAGCTCCTTCATCCCCGGATGCACGATCTGCCCGCCCCGGCACAGAAGAATTCCGGCGATGATCTCATCGGCGGGATCGATATTCAGCCCCCCATCAGTCGTCAGCAGAAGCTTCATCAGATTCACCAGGTTGTTGGCATACATCTGGCTTGCGTGGAACGGGGCGGTCCCGGCGACGTTGGTGATGCCGACGATGGTGACGCCGTTTTTCTCTATTGTTTTTCCGGGTTCGGTGGATTGGCAGTTTCCGCCGCTTTCGGCGGCGAGATCTACGATGACCGCGCCGGTCTGCATCCGCGCGACGACTTCATCGGGGATGAGTTTAGGCGCGGGCTTCCCGGGGATGGCGGCGGTGGTGATGACCACGTCGGATTCGATGACCACGCGGGCCATGAGATCGCGCTGCTTGTGCTGCTGTTCGGGAGATAATTCCCTGGCATATCCACGGGCGTCCGCGGCGGAGGATGTTTCCAGCGGAAGCTCGACGAATTTTGCGCCGAGACTTTGCACCTGCTCTTTGACGGCAGGGCGGACATCATAAGCGCTGACCAGCGCTCCGAGCCGGCGGGCGGTGGCGATGGCCTGGAGACCGGCGACACCGGCGCCGATGACGAGTACCTTCGCCGGCTGGATGGTACCGGCCGCGGTCATCAGCATCGGGAAAATCCGGGGCGATCGCTCGGAGGCCATGATGACGGCTTTGTAGCCGGCGATGTTGGCTTGGGAGGAGAGTGCATCCATCGCCTGAGCGCGAGTGATCCGCGGCAAATACTCCAGAGCCAGCGCGGTGATTCCTTTTTCGGCCGCGACCGCGATTCGGGCGGCGTTGCGATGCGGCGAGAGAAGTCCCGCGAGAACCGCGCCGCTATGCATCTGCCGAATCTGATCTTCCGCGAGCATTCCGACGGCGAGGACCACATCCGCATTTGCCCACGCTTCGGCGGAAACGATTGTCGCGCCGGCGGTGCGATAAGCGTCATCGCCATAAGCGGAGAGCATGCCGGCGTGGGATTCGACGAGGACTTCGATCTCGGGAACGATGAGCCGGCGGAGAGCGCCGGGAACGAGCGCGACGCGGGTCTCGCCGGTTGCGGATTCGTTGGGGATAAATATTTTCATTCCGACTGCCTTGATTCAAGCCGAGATGGGCACGGCGGAAGAAATAAGTATATAGAGGGAAGGGGCAATCCCAAAGAGATGCGTTAGTGACTTGAGTCGCGAAATGATGGCCTGGGGAAACGGTCGAGAGGAGGCCTAAACCGGGATTTCCCAAATGAAACTCCGCCGACGAACGTCTTCGGTAATTTTGCAGAGCATACCGAGGCTTGGAGCGTGGAACAACGGTTTTCCTGGTTCGCGGCCGTCTCGATCATGGAGATTTGGAACGCCATCTTCACCACTTTGACGCTCCTGACCCATACTCGACGCCCCACGAACAGACCGGCATCGTCGCCCCGGCCTTTTCGCATGTTTTGAACGCTTCACGTCATCATCCCGATGCCGCCATGGGCAGCCGTAATCGCCGGATTCGCTCCAGGATCAGACGGAACACTTTGCGGGAGACGGCGACCTCCGCTATCTGGAACTGACCTTCGTAACGAATGGTGG
>PMAK01000195.1 GCA_003153655.1 Phycisphaerales bacterium | reverse complement strand
CCGGCTGATGAATGGCCCGGATCGATGCCGGCTTTTACATATCTACTGGCAAGAATCTTGCCTTGTTCGTTGTCCTTGGAGGGATCGAGTTGCTGCGTGAATGTGGCGGGGGCCATGGCGATTCCCATTTTTGCGCCGCCTTTGCCGGGTTGGGAAGACCATCCTGCATTGCCTGGTCCCGGCTGACCGCCTGGGTTCGGATTTTGTTGTCCGTTGCCATTACCTCCCGCATTTGGATTACCGGCATCACCATCGCCCGGGCCATTCAATCCGGCGGCGGCATCGGCGGCGGCNNGCGGCTTGCATCGACTGCGCGTCCTTTGCGTTGGCCTGCATCTGCTGCATTTGTTGCTGCATTTGCTGTTGTGCGGCGGCCATTCCCTGTTGTCCACCCGGTTGTTGGCCCTGACTCTGGCCCTGGCTCGGCTTTCCCTGCTGGCCCTGTGACGATTGTTGATGTTGTCCCGCCGCCCGCGCCTGTACCATCGCCATGCTTAGTTGCTGTGCCGAGGTGGATAGAGCCTGAGCCTGCATCTGGCTGTTGGCCATCGCCTGGGCCTTGGTCATCATGGATTGGATTTGCTGCTGTTGCTGCTGGGTGGGGCCTTGGCCGTTGTTCATTTGCTGCGCCATTTGCTTGGCCATTTGTTGAAGCTGCTGCTGGGCCTGCTTGTTCCCCTGGGCGGCTTGCTGCATTGCGGCGGACATTTGCTGGGCTTGCGATTGGGTTGCGCCCATCTGCATGAGTTGCTGCGCGATTTTTTCTCCGACCTTCGGATCATTGGCGGCTTTGGAAAGCTCCTGCGAGAGGGCGGCGGCCTGGGCGATCATCTTTTGCTGATCGGCATCTTTCATTTTGCCGAATTGATTGACCGCCTTGGAAACGTCGGTCATCGCGGCGTCGAGATTGCCGGCTTTCAGTTCGTTTTGGGCCTTGCCGATTGGAGTGGAGTCATCCTTGGCGGGTGCGATCCCCGACATCTGGTTCTGCTCTTCCATTGAGGTCTGGAACTTTTCGTTTTTCTTAAGCTCCTCGGCCATCGTCTTGTTGTAGTCCTGAAGCGCGGACAGGACGCTGCGATGGTTGCGAAGCTCATCCCCCTCATCGGTATTCATGGCTTTGTTCAGTTCATCGGTGGCGCGGCGAATCTTGTCGCTGGCGTTTGGAAGGGCGGCGGGCGCGAGAATCGTGGGCATCGCCTCCTTCATATATTCATTGTGCTCGGGCTTGGCCGCGTTCTGAGTCTCCTTGGCGAGTTCTTTCAGGTGGCTGTCAAACAAATGGAGCGGCGGCATGAACTGAGCGACAAGCAGGGCGATGAGAAAAACAATGGCGGTCGTAATAGCGTGACGCGGAAACTTCAGGGGAAATCGGTCGTAAAGGGACACTTGTGATGCGGTTCCCTCGGCGTCCCGCACGGCGGCCTGAGCAAACGGGTCATCCAGCGAACGCGCATAAAGCGCCGTGCTGAACTTTTCTTTTAGGCCCAGTGCTTCGTCGATTTTTACGGCTGCTATTTCGGCCGAAGGCCGGCGGACGACGCTGAAAATCCATGCCACCAAAATTGTTGCGCTGATTCCGACAAGGGAAATCATGGCCGGATGGGCGATCGTCCGGTCGAGCAACCGCTGTCCGAGGACCGCGAGCAAAACCAGCACGGCCAGGAGGAGGCCCGTCAATGCCCAAGCGTTGAGAAAAATGCCGAGCGTCAGCTTGTTTCGGACAGCCGAAATATGTTGGTCGAGCCGGCTCATGTGGGATTGTTCCTATGAATCATTGTACGCTGGTCAATGGCGGCAACAAAACAAAAGCCGCCATCGTGGCGAGTCACAAGTAGGACGGAACGAAAGGCCGAAGGTTGCATTTATCATCGCCCTCTGGGCACTATAATAGTCGTCAGATGTACTGGAGCCGACGGACCAGTTTGGCCATTTTCGCGCTGTTTGGCTTGTCGTTCTTGGCCGCCAAAGCGGATGCGGCCGCGACGCGTCCGTCCGGCGCGGTATCGGCTCCGTCACGTTCCGACGATGAGGATGTTGTTGCCGACACCAATAGAGCCGTTGCTCAATGGCGGCGTTATCCGTTATTGCCGATGCGCTCGATTTCGCAGGTTGTCCATTTCAGCGAGGTCGGCGGGCTGCTTGGAGCGGATTGGCCTATACTTGAACCGGGGCCCGTCAATGGGCGTGTGCCGCTGTCTGATCTGCCTGGCGATGCCATTATCTTGTCCCATTCGATTCCCCGGCAGCGTTCTCCGATTTGGCCGATATTTGAGTATTACGAGGTGACGGGGTTGAATCCCGTGGAGCGACATTTGCAAGTGCTGAACACACCGTCGCATTTACAGGTTGTGCAGGACATCCAACAGAAAATTGGATCGGTTACGGAACTGACGACAATTTCGCTGATCGAAACACTGGATACGACGGATGTCGAGCCCCTAACGTTGCGGGTTCAGAAGATTCGGGGGACGCAGTCAGTTCTCAACGAGGCTATCTCCGCGCCAACATTGCCCGCGCTGCGGCGGGAGCATCCGCGCGAGCTCGAGGAATATCTTCGCCCGCTTTTTCGGGAGTTTCATCAGGATCAGGCGGTGTTTGGCGTCGAGGGGCAGGTGGCGTGGCAGGTGATGGCGGATGTGTGGCAATCGCCGCCGGATTTATCTGAGAGGATTGCGCCATTGATCGCGCAGCTGGATGCTGTTGAATATTCCGAGCGGGCGCGGGCGCAGGCGGCGCTGCGGAAGATGGGTGAGCCGGCGGCGCTATATTTGGCTTCAGCGGACCGGCGGAGTTGGTCGGCGGAGCAGCGAGCTCGTACGGACAAACTTTTGGCCGAGTTCTTTCCGCTTAGTATGCAGCAGGCGAAAACGCTTGGGATGGACGTGAATTTTCTTTTGGATTGCCTGGACAGCGACGATGCCGATCTTCGCGCAGCGACGCTTAAGCATCTTAACCGCGCTCTGGGCAGGGAAGTGCAATTGAATTTGGATAAGCCGCCGGCTGAGCGGTTCGCAGCCATTGCGCAACTTCGCAAGCAGTTGTCGGCGCCGGCGACGACTCGCGATTCAAACAAATGATGATGCGGGGTCGCAATTCCGGGTCAATCCGCGCATGATAAATGTGGTTTCGCTATGAACAATTCTGAAAAACCCTGGAGCAAGGCAACCGTTCGCCGCACGTTTATCGCCGGCATCTTCGCGTTTTTGCCACTGGCGGTGACGGCGTTCATTCTCTGGTGGGTGGATGACAAGACTGTCGGCTATACCGACTGGTTTTTTCACCGGCGGATTCATTTCCTGGGAGTGGTACTGACTCTCGTGGCGATTTACGCCGTGGGAATGGTGACGAACAGCCTGGTCGGCAAATATGTGCTGCGGATTGTTGATGCGATCATCATGCGATTGCCGGTGATTCGGCTGTTTTATCAGGGTTGGAAGCAGATCGCGTTGACGCCGGGGGGGACTGAGGGGACGTTCTCACGGGTTGTTTTGATTCCGGATGAATCCGGAACGATGAAGCTGATGGGCTTCAGCAGCGGGCGGATCGTTGAGGCGGATGAGCCGAGCTACTGCGTTTTCGTACCTTCATCGCCCAATCCGATCACAGGGCGGCTTTATTTTATTCGGGCGGAACGCTGCCAGTTCATCGAAATGACGACGGAGGAGGCGTTCAAAGTGATTTTATCGACGGGGAATTATGTGCCGCGGCTGTTGCCTGCAAAAGATCCGCCGGTATTGCATGGCAATTTTGTCTAAAAGAAGTACAACCGCGAAGCCCTTGCATATTGCCGGTAATTCGATACTCTTTTGTGTAAAGGATTGTCACCCCGGTGCTACATGGAGGTAGCTAATGAATCGTTCAATTAATCAAATGTTTAGCGGCGTTGTTGCGATAGGAATCGCGGGCGCTATGTTCGTTTCGCTTCTCGGCTGCGGCAGTGATGTGCTCACGTGGTCGAAGGACGCCAAGCAGCAGGGAATCCAGGACTACAACGACGGGCGCTATGCCGAGGCGGCCGGCGCTTTCAGCAATGCGATCCGGCAAAGCCCGCTGGATCCGGAGAGCGAGTATTGGTTGGCGCTCAGTTACGAGCAGGTGCAGTCTTATCACGAATCAATCGATGCGTATAAGACCAGCCTTCGCCTGATGCCGGCCCCGGGCACGGTTTATTACAACGCGGCGATGCACGATAGCGCGTTTGATCGTCTGGCGCGGATTGTGGCTCGATATGATCCGACGGGTCGCGAGACGGACCTGATCGTCCAGACCGCGGCGCAGAGCCGTTCGAGCGAGGACTTTCGACTTTTGGCCTGGGTTTTCCGGTATCGCGGCGACGCGGACAGCTCGCTGGATAACTTCCGTCATTCCGTACAAATTGATCCGAGTAATTTCGTCGCGCAGCGCGAGCTTGGGATCTATCTTGAGCAGTTGAATCAGAATCAGGAAGCCGGGCAGGTGTTGCGCGACGCTTACCGGTTGAATCAAAACGACGATCAAGTTAACAACGCATTGCGGAAAATTGGTATGGAGCCGGGCCAGAGTTTGATGGCAGAACAGCCGCAGCAGCACGCGACGCATCCGCTGCTGTTGCCGGCTGATCCAGGCGGATCGGATCCGAGCCTTCCAACGCCGGCGGCCAGCACGGATGGTCCATCACCCGAACTTCCCGCGCCGCGGAATTAGGCTTTCCGCGGGAAATATAAAAGTAAAGAGACCACAGAGGCAGTATTAGAATTGTCTCTGTGGTCTTTGTGTTGGGTATTCAATCTTAACACGCTCTTTCAAATTCCCATCCGAAGTCCTGGGATTTGTCTGGATACTTCGGCCGGCTGTAACGTGCTGACACGCCAGTCTGCGATGGAGAGTTGGTCGAGTGAGTGGGATGTTGCCACGCCAAGCGTGGGGAAGCCGGCCGCTTTTGCCGTCTTGATAACGTTCGGTGCGTCTTCCACGACAAGGCAGTCGGATGGCTTCAGCGGCGTTTTTAAGGTTTTGGAAATCAGTTTCGCGCAGAGCAAATACCCTTGCGGATCTGGCTTGCCGACGGTTACGTCTTCCGCGGCAACGATCACGCTGAAGCAATCGCGCAGGGCGACGCCTTCCAGCATGGCTTCGATTTCCTCACGGAGGGCGCCTGAGCAGATGCCAAGGGGATAATGCCGCCATAATCCGCGAATGAATTCCTCCACGCCGGGCAGAGACTGATATTTGCGATCCTCGATCAATTCCATGACGACTTCGCTTTTGCGAGTCATCAGGTGCAGCAGCTTCTTTGGTTCGATTGGGAGTTTTCGATTGTCGAACAGATGGCGGAATGCGCCACGGTCATCGAAGCCAATCAGCTCGCGATAGTATTCCTCTTCAGAAAGCTCAATTCCTTCGGCGCTGAGGATTTGGTGAAAAGCGAAGAAATGCAGTGGCTCGCTGTTCACGATCACGCCATCGAAATCCAGGAGTACGGCAAGGGGCCAATCGGTCATTGTGGAATGATTATCGGGGTCCAGCAGAGATGGCAATTGCCCCGATTTGGAAGAATTCCTGGTAGGGCGGAACAGTGCGCAGTTGGTCTTCGTCCAGTAATCCGCACGTCCGGTAAAATTGCCGATAACATTCTGAGCGATCCTTTGGATGGTTAAAATGGGTAGTTTAAGAAGAATAAGTAGTTTTTTGAGTGGCAGAAAATGACTCAGAAAATGGAAATTTTTGCGCTCTGCCGCTGGATTGGGGTGTAAGTAATGAGCATAAAGTAAGTTAAAGTTTTTAATCCATGATGCGTGGGCTTCAAGAATCGTAGTGACCAGCGTCGATACCTATTTCTATGAGTGACCCATGTGGCGGGTGATGGCGATGGAGTCGCCAGTCTGCCGTGTGGAACGGGGTGGGCCAGAAAGCTGGAGAGCGGTTATGAATCAGGTCAATAACATTTCGCAGAGTACGCCGGTTCAGAAGATTGTCGCTAATCCGATACAAAAGCAGATCCCTGCCGATGCGCCGCCGTCGCTGCGCGCGACGGACAAGCTGGAGTTGTCGGGGGCCAGTCATTTGTTGCAGGCTTTGAAGTCCAACGACGTCCGCACGGACAAAGTGACGGACATTCGCCAGCAACTTCAGGATGGCACATATGATCCGGATGGCGCGAAGCTGGATGCGGCGGCCAACAACCTGCTGGATGAACTGAATAAATAAATCGGTTGTGCTCCGCGCATTGGGAGGCGACCGTTTTTATGTGTGATAGTCGGCGTTGATCGTCACGTAATCCTTTGACAGATCGCACGTCCAGACGGTCACAGAAGATTTGCCGAGACGGCAGTTTAAATCGACGACGACCTTCTTTGCCGCCAGCGATCGGCTGACGGCGGGGGCGTTAAATGGCATTGGCCGGCCGGATTTGAAGACGGTCGAATTCTGAAGCGAGAGTTCGGCGCGGTCCGCATCAAACGCAGCTCCGCTCAGGCCCGCGGCGACGAAAATTCGTCCCCAATTTGGATCATTTCCATTCATTGCACATTTCACCAGGGGTGAATTGGCGATCGCCCGGGCGATGAGATTGGCGTCGGCTTGCGTCTTTGCCCCGCGGACTTTGATTTCCACAACTTTGGTTGCGCCTTCGCCGTCTTCGGCAATTTTGAAGGCGAGCGTTTGACAGACCTCCTTCATTGCCGCGGTAAACGATTTGATTGACGCCTGGGAATCGACGGCTGCGCCAAGACCCGAGGCGAGAACAACGGCTGTGTCGTTGGTGCTGGTCTGGTCATCAATGGTGACGGCGTTAAAGCTTACCTCTGCCGTGCCAGCCAAGATTTTCCGGAGCTGCGCTATCGGGATCTTCGCATCGGTCGTTAAATAAGCGAGCATTGTGGCATGCGGCGCGAGGCGTGGGCCGATCATCCCCGAGCCTTTGCAGACGCCGGCGATGGTAATCCATTCACCCCGAAATCGAAATCGCGTGGCGGCGGCCTTGCGGCGCAGGTCGGTTGTTAAGATCGCGTCGGAAAATTGGCGAGCGTGGCTTGGCGAATTACCTAGTTTTTTCGCGGCCTGCGCGATGCCTGATTGAACCTTTTCCATCGGTAAGTGGTGGCCGATGATTCCCGTGGACGACGGGAGAATCTGCGTGGCGTCGCAACCCATTTCGCGAGCGGTTAGCTGGCACATCTTGCGGGCATCTGCTTCGCCGCGGCGTCCGGTGCAGGCGTTGGCGTTTCCTGAATTCACGACGATTCCGCGGAGTTTGCCGCTGGCCACATGTTCGCGGCCGATCTTGATTGGGGCAGCGAATACTTTATTTGTGGTGAAGACCGCGGCGGCGGATGCGAGGACGTCGCACGCCAGGATTGCCACGTCGGGAGCAGGCTTGGATTTGATGCCGGCAGCGGCTGCGCCGGCTTTGAAGCCGCGCGGGGAGAGCAGATGAAGTTCGGGCATGGTTCCTCGTAAGAGATATTTACCGCGGAGGGCGCAGAGATCGCGGAGAGAATGCGAAGAGATTGATAAATTCCTGCGCTATTTCCTCTGCGCTCACGGCACCCTCAGCGGTGATATTCTAATGTTGGATGAGGCGTGTGTCATGCATCCGCGGAGTGCCCATTGGCACGGGTCTCACGATTTTTTTTTGCCCAAAACCTTTCGCGCCGCTTTTTGACTTCTTCGGGCAACGGATTGGCGCGAATGAACGTGGCAGTTTCATGTAGAAGGCGGAAGAAAGCTAAAATATCTTCGCCAAAAACAACGATCCGGGTCTTGCGCACATCACCGGACTCCGCATCTCGCTTGGCTTCGGTAAGGACGAGCAAGTGGTTGCCGTTGGCCAATTCTTTGATCTGCGTGGCGTAGGTGCGTCGCCCGATGGATTTGAAGTGTTTCTGAAAGAGAAGCTTCGGTTCCGGCTCGCCGCCATTTGCTACGGCTCCCGGGGTTGCCGGGGGGCGAACTACTGGTTTGACTGCGATCCGCCGAACAACAGGCGGACGAGCGGAAGGGCGGCCCGAGGATTTTGAACTCGCGTTACGTGTGGAGGTGGTCAATCGATCTCCTTTACTTATAGCACGTTTCAAATGACCAAAAGTTGCAGATATCGACATCGGGCGATGTGTTGATCTGGCAATAGATAAAGCGTTTGTGCACAGATCAGTTATAGGTGCGCAGCACGCCAATGACGACGCCCTGGACACGGCAGCGGCCCGCCTCAACGATGCGCGGCGCCATGGTGCTGTTGGCGGGCTGGAGACGGATTTTGTTTCCCTCGCGGTAAAACCGTTTAAGCGTGGCTTCGCCGGAATCGAGCAGGGCGACAACCTGCTCGCCGTTGCGAGCGTTTTCGCGGCGTTCGATGACGACGTAATCGCCGTCGCAGAGGTGGTCTTCGATCATGGATTCGCCGCGTACGCGAAGGACGTAGACCCCGTTGCGGGAGCGAAACATCTCCTCCAGATCAAGCTCTTCTCGATTTTCGATTGCCTCAATGGGGGAGCCGGCGGCAATATTGCCGAGCATCGGCAGCTTTGTAGAGCGATTTTCATCCGGGAGCTTTTCCTCGGAAATGATTTCGAGCGAGCGGGCCTTGTGCTTATCACGGCGAAGGNNGTTTTCTCGAGTGCGCCGACGTGCTCGAAGATCGTCACCTTGCTGGTGCCGAGCTGATCCGCCAATTCCTGCATTGTCGGAGCAAATCCGTGGATATGGCGATAATTGCGAATGGCAACGATGACGTCGGCCTGCCGTGGGGTGAGATTCATAACGCTGTTTTCCCTATGTTATCTCCGAGTTTTTACTGTTCGGAGAGTGTATGGGGGTACATTACCCTAACAATGGAAGGGAGTCAAGAGGAAATAAAAAATGCCGAATGCCGATTGCGAAGTGCCGAATGTAAGACTTCTTCATTCGGGATTTGGCAATCGGCATTCGGCA
>PMAK01000087.1 GCA_003153655.1 Phycisphaerales bacterium | reverse complement strand
TCGTGCTCCAGGGCGGCGACCCGAGAGGCACGGGGACCGGCGGCCCAGGCTACGAGTTCGAAGACGAGCTCCCACGACCGGGCCGCTACGAGCTTGGGTCCCTGGCGATGGCGAACGCCGGGCCGAACACGAACGGCAGCCAGTTCTTCCTCACCCATGTTGCAACGGATTGGCTCGATGGCAAGCACACCGTCTTCGGCCAAGCCAAGGACAGCCAGAGCCAGCAGGTCATCAACTCGGTGAAGCAGGGCGATACCTTGACCAGCGTAACGATTGCCGAGGGCTAGCCGTGTCGCGTTGGAAGGCGAGTCTGCTTGTCATTCTCGCAACTGCGGGAATGACCGCAGCCGCGCCGGCCGATGTATTGCCGCGCGATGTTCTGGAGAAGCTGTACCGGATTGAGCTGGGCAATCAATTCAGCGCCGCGAGCTTGCCAAAGCTGGTGTCGGCCCACGAACTGCTGGAACGGTATTTTGCTGCGCCATCTTCAGCGGAGCGGACGGAGATCGCCGGCAGAATCGACGCCGTCGGCCTTGACCGATCAATCGTCGGCCGGCTCGCCCGATTGCGGATCGACTGGCCCGCACTCGCGCCCGGTGTTTACTACATCAACCAGAAATCCGGTCCGCGCGAGGTTCGCTATTTTCTTGGTATCCCCAAGTCGTACGACCTGACCCGGTCCTGGCCGCTGGTGGTGAAACTCCCGGTCGCCAACGCATTTCTGACCACTCCGCCGCCTGACGCGCAGCATGTCGCCGATATTTATTCCCAATGGATAACGGATGAACTCTCTGTTCATCCCGACGTGATCGTCCTGATGCCGCTGCTAAATCTTGATGAACTCTATGGCCCAGGCCCGGTCGGAATGAACCTTGTCATGCAGCCCATCTTTGACGCTACCGGCAGGGCAAATATCGATCCCGCCCGCGTCTATCTCATCGGGCATTCGATGGCGGCCCACGCCGTCTGGAACCTTGCGATCCATTACCCGACGTACTTCGCAGCCATCAATCCGATGGCCGGATCGATGCATGATGCCTGGCAGCGGTTTCGCCTGGGGAATCTTGAAAATATTCTTTGCGTTGTCTGGCACGATGCCTCGGATGACGAGGTGAAGGTCGTCGAATCGCGCGAAATCGTGCGATACCTTCGCCATCTGCAATACGACGTCGATTACTCGGAAACGGAATCCGTGGGCCACGTACCGCCGCCGTCGATCCTGCGGGACGAATATCAAAAGTTGCGCGGCCGCCAGCGCGATCTATATCCGCGTCAGGTCTTTATCCAATCCGATAGCGCCGAAACGATCTATAACCGTGCCGATTGGGTTCAGATCTATCAGCCGATGTCACCCGGGCAGCAGGCCAAGGTGGAGTTTTCGCGCGGCAGCCAGGGGATGTACCTGTATCAAAACGGCTTCCGCGTTGCGGCCCAAATCGTCGATTCCCACAGCATCAACCTCGATACCCGAAACGTCCGCGTCGTCCGGCTGTATCTGAACGAACAGATGATCGATCTCGATCAGCCGGTCAAAGTCGTCGTAAACGGCAAAATACGTTACGACGAGATACCGCCCCAAAGCACGAGCGAGATGCTGAAAGACGAGGTCTTCCTGGGCCGAGGCTGGCGATACTATACGGCGGTGATTGATCTCGATTTAACCCAGACGCCGACGACCCATCCGGCCGCGCCGAAGCATCAGTAGGCCACCCCATCCCTTGACCCACCGGCCGGCATTCCTACGATCTCGTTTCGTTTCCTGACTTTCTTTTCCATTCCAATCGGCCAAACGGCCGATAAGTATCGGAGAAACGGAGTCAGCTTATGCGATTGGTCAGGGATGAACCGCTGTTGGATGAGCCCGTGATGGAAATGGAAAGCGTCCCCGATGCGGATGGGCCGGTGCAGGATGTGCCGGAGGATGATGAGCAGGACGAGGGTCTGCATATCGTCTCTGATGATGTGGACATGCGTCTGCTGGAAGCGCTGCTGCTGTCCACGCATCATCCGCTGACGGCCGGGAGAATCGCCGAACTGATGGAATTGCCGGCGACCAAGCCGGTTCGGCAAGCGATCAAGGATCTCAACGCCCAATACGACGAATCGCACCGCGCTTTCCGCATTGAGCAGGTGGCGGGGGGGTACCAGATTCTGACGCTTCCGGAATTCGGCGAGCACCTCAAAAAATTACATCAGCGCGAAATCGACGCCAAGCTGACCAAGGCGGCGCTCGAAACGCTTGCGATCATCGCTTACAAGCAGCCCATCCTCCGCGCCGACATTGAAGCAATTCGCGGCGTCATGTGCGGCGAGACCATCCGAAGCCTGATGGAAAAGCGGCTGGTCAATATCGCCGGGCGCGCGGAAGAGCCTGGCCGCCCGATTCTTTACGGCACCACAAAGCGCTTCCTGGAAATTTTTGGGTTGAACACGCTCAAGGACCTTCCACAATCCGAAGATGCACTAAGGCCCAGGGAATGACTCTTCGCTGAGATGCGATGCGTCTCCTACTTGATTCGCCATACGCTGTCGCAAATGCTTGATTCCTGGAGCTTGGCAATCGGGCATCCCTTCAGCAGCCGTTGTATATCGTCCGCGGAGCTTGGTCCCACGACCCACACGCGCTGATATTCAAGAATCTGCCGCCTNNGCCAGGGGCGTTGAAATCAGCACGATGGGCGTTTTCCATTCGCCGTTGTAATGCTCGATCGCAAAGTATGTAAACGTGGGATCGTCTCCATCGGCGGCGATGATCACGGCGTCGCCGGGCATCAGATGACTCTTCAGAAATTTTGCGGCCGTCCGGTGGTCTTCGATCTGAAACGTCGACGCTGTTTCAAGCGCGGGTCCTTGCTGGCATCGCGCAATTCCAAAAGCCACCGCGCCGAACAAGATCACCAGCGGAACAAATCTCCCGATCCGTCCCGGAAGGGGCATCGCAAGTATTGCGTATACCGCTGGTGCTGCGATGAAGGGATATCGACCGATCTGAAGCAGTCCCGAATGCCGAAATAAATCGACGGCCAGGACAATCCCGATCGTGAAAATCGTCCAGAGCCACCAAAAGATCTTTCGGCGATCCAGCGGCGGCAAGACATACGCCATGATCGCCAGCGCAATCGCCGCCGGCCATTTCATGACCTCCACCTGCCCCAGCACCAGTCTTTCCNNCAAAGGCGTCGGCGTAAATTGAAACACGCCTAGCGCATTATGAAACGCCCCGCGATTGTTCCAAGCCTCCGGCGCCCAAATCGCCCCGGCAATGCCGGCCGCGAGCATAATCGTTCCCAAAGTTCGGGCGCGCGTCGCTCCCCCAAACCTCACAAGTGCATAAATCATTGCCGCGAGAACGATTCCAATCGCGAAGTAATGTGTCAGCACAATCGCCGCGATGAAAATTCCAAGCGCAACCAGCCGGCGCGCGGAAGTTTCATCCCGCTCGATTCGGAGCAGAGTTACCGCGATGAGCAATCCCTCAAACGCGATCAGCGTATATGGCCGCGCCTGAATGCAAAAATCAATCTGAATCGGCGCAAACGTCATGATCCCCGCGCCGATCAACCCATACCATGCCCCGCGCCCAATCCGTATCGAATCGAACAATAGCGGGATGCAACCCATCCCAAACAGCAACGACATCATCCGGACAGACCGATCGCTTTCGCCAAAAAGGTCCACCCACCATCGCAGCAGGAAATAATACAGTGGCGGATGCGTGACGCTGCCGAGACCTGTCCAGATATGCCACCAATGCGGCGCGCCATCAAAACCCACTGCCGGCAGATGAACGACGACCGTTTGGGGGGGATCTGGAAAAGCGCGTCGCCCCTTCCCGCGGCAAGATACAAACCCCAATACTCGTCCCGCCAACTGCCAAATCGTCCAATATCCGGCAGCCGGATGAGCGTACCAACAAGAAGCAGCGCAGCCAGGCAGAGAAGGTGATACCAGCGCAAGGTGGTCATCGAGTGCACAAATTATAGATAACAGATTCCAATCCCCAAAGTTTAGCCAGCTTGGCCTTCGGCCGCTTCTTCAAATCGCCGCTTGCCACCCGCGACCAATTGCCGATGATATTTCGCCCGGCTAAGTAATATGGAAGCAATGGAAATATTGGCATGATCATTACGATCGACGGCCCAGCCGGGACAGGGAAATCCACCGTAGCCCAAACCGTGGCGCAGGAACTCGGATTCGACTTCCTCGACACCGGTGCGATGTATCGCGCCATCGGCTTGGCCGCCCTGCGCCGCCACACAAATCTTGAGGACGCCCGCGAAATCTCTTACGCCGCAAAACTGGCGAAGATAACTTTCGATTTTTCCACTCAGCCGCCGGGCATATCCCTCAACGGCGAACCCGTCGGCCATCTCCTTCGGGCGGGGGACACCACGCAAGCGGCATCATTTGTCGCGGTTGTTCCCGCTGTCCGCGAGATTCTCGTCCGCCAGCAGCAGGAAATCGGCGTGTCCAGGCCCAATCTCGTCACCGAGGGAAGAGACCAGGGAACGGTCGTCTTCCCCCATGCGGAATTAAAATTTTATTTGGATGCCACCCCCGTTGAACGCGCGCGTCGCCGCGCTAACCAGCTCCGATCCCGCGGCGAAGTCGTGGATATCGCCCACCTTCAAACCCAGATCATGGATCGCGACACCCGTGACGCCAAACGTGCCGTAGGGCCTCTGGCCATTCCAAAAGACTCGCAGGTGATCGACACGAGCAGCCTTTCGTTGCGGGAAGTTGTCGATCAAATCATCACACGTGCGCAAGAGCGCCGTGGCCAGAGGTAAGCTCCATGATTCAGCGTTCATTTGTCTGGAAATCGCTGCAAATCATTACACGCATCGGCACAACGCTTTTCTTCGATCTGAAAACTTATGGCCTCGAAAACGTTCCGAAAAAAGGGGGCGTCCTGCTTGTGGCCAATCATCAAAGTTATCTCGATCCCTTTCTCGTCGCGGTTCGTCTGTATCGCCCGGTCAGTTTTCTTGCAAAGAGCGAGCTATTCCAAAATCCATTTCTCGCCGGCTTGATTCGTCTACTGAAAGCGTTCCCGGTGCGGCAGGGTGAAGGTGATATCGGAGCCGTCAAGGAAGTCATCCGCCGATTGGGCGAGGGATATGCCCTCAACATCTATCCCGAAGGAACGCGCACGACAACCGGTGATATCGAGCCGCTCGAAAGAGGCATCGCACTCGTCATTCGCCGCGCCAACGTGCCTGTCGTGCCGGTCGCCATCCATGGATCCTTCGAGGCATGGCCGAAAGGAAGCGCCATCTTCCATTCGCATCCCATCCACGTGAAATACGGCAAGCCGATGGATTTTACCGGGAAAAAGGCCGAGCAAATCGTCAGGGAACTTGAAGCCGAGATGAAAAAATTGCTAGCGGAATTGCGCGAAAAAAATTGAAGCGGCCGCGAAAATGCGGTTAGAATGCTTCCATGCCGCCCGAACCCACGCCATCGGGGCCCGATGTGAATCGGCTCATGGTCCCCGAGGAATTGCTCATGCAATTGCACGATGCGACCGGACGGCTCCAAACCGCCAGAAAACGCTTTGAAGAAGCGATGGACGAAACCAGCCTTGCCGGCCGCCACGAGCAGCAGGTTGAGGAGAGGCTCACCGACTACCGAAACACGCAAAAGGAACTCGAAGAGATTTCGGGAAAGATCAAGGAAATCCTGGCCAGAACGGTTTGAAGCTCCAGCGCGGAGAGACGCTTCGTGTACGCTTACGATCGCAACAAGCTCTCAAAGGCGATGGGAATCGACTATCTCGCCGCCGGATTGATCGGGCAGACGTTTGGCGCGGTCCTCATCTCCATCGCCGGCGAGATCGATCGCATTGCCCTTGGAGTCATGGGATGCCTCCTCTTCGTGATCGGCACCGGCGTTCTCCTCGGCGGCTGCGGAATGTTCGCCCGATTCCATCGCCTCAGCCGATGGTCGCCCTTCCTCGGTCTTCTCAGCATCGTCGGCGTATCGATCCTGCTGGTTCTTCCGAGCATGAAGCACCGCCGAAGGTATGGCGAAGGCTTCAGCGTCATGGCTGCAGAGCCCTATCGCAGGGATGTCTGGCGAATGGATGTGCGCGTAATATTGGATCAAAGCATCAGTGCCGCCGTCCGCGAGCCGATCATGCTGCAACTGCCTCGGGGCGCGAATATTGGCATGGCCCTGAAAACCTTGGCCGGCGTAATCCCGGAATTAAACATCACGCAATCCCCAAACGAGCATTTTACAGTCAACGGCGAGGCCGCGGACCGCAGATCAGAATTATCGCAGGATGATGAGCTCGCCATCTCTGCAACGATCATTCCCAGCGCGCATGAATAGCAATGAACGCGTCCCAACCCTTGACATCCATTTAAGCGGCGCGTAGTTATCTGCCTCTTGCTAGAGAGGGTTATAGCGTGATTGTGGTCAGAGAGTTGACCAAGGTGTACGGACAGACCTTGGCGGTAGCTCATATTTCTTTTGAAGTTGGCAAAGGCCAGATCGTTGGATTCCTCGGACCCAACGGTGCAGGCAAATCAACAACTCTTAAGATGCTCACATGCTATCTGCCGCCTACCAGCGGCGGGGCGACCATCAACGGTTTCGATATTTTCCACCAATCCGTGCAGGTGCGCGAGCACCTCGGCTATCTCCCCGAAAACGTTCCGCTCTATACCGAAATGAAGGTACGTGAATACCTGGATTTTCGTGGCCGCCTGCGGAAAATGGATCGTGCCACCCGGCTCAAGCGCATCGAATATGTACTCGAACGCTGCTGGCTTAAGCCGGTGGAGCGCAAGACCATCAGCCATTTATCCAAGGGATATCGCCAGCGCGTGGGCTTGGCCGATGCGCTGCTTCACAACCCCCCTGTACTGATTCTCGACGAGCCCACNNAGCCCACCGTCGGCCTCGACCCAACCCAGATTCGAGAAACCCGCAAGCTCATAAAAGATCTGGGCGGCCACCACACGGTCGTTCTCTCCACCCATATTCTGCCGGAGGTTGAAGCCACCTGCGACCGGGCGATCATTATCTCCGCCGGCCGGATCGTCGCACAGGGATCGCCGGAAGAATTGCGCGATAGCCGCCGCCTGACTGCCCGCGTTCTCGTTGAATGCCGCGGCCCCCGGGCTGAAGTTGAGGCTGCGCTGCTCCGCGTCAGTGGCGTCAGCAAGGTCGAAATACTCGATGGTGATTCCCAGCCCGGTTCCGCCGACGGCAAATATGTTACTGCCGCCCTCCGTGCTAAGGACGGTTACGACATCCGTGAAGAGACCGCCCGCACCGTCATCCAACGCGGCTGGCCTCTGCGAGAGATTCGGCTCGAACACGCGACGCTTGAGGAATTCTTCGTCCAGGTAACGGCCGATCAGGCTGTCGCAAGGATTTAACCTCCATGAAACGCGCCACCACGATCGCTCGACGGGAATTAACCAGCTACTTCTATTCCCCCATTGCCTATGTGGCGATGGCCGTCTTCCTCATCGCCTGCGGCTTTACGTTCTGGGACGATTTTCAGCCGGGCGAGATCGCCGGGATGCGAAATCTCTTTAATTGGATGGTGTGGTTGCTCGTCTCGATCATCCCGCTGCTTTCCATGGGATTGCTTGCCCAGGAGTGGTCCACCGGGACGATCGAAACCCTGATGACCGCGCCGGTTGGGGAGGCCGATGTCGTCCTCGGCAAATTCCTCGGTTCATTTGGATTCTTTCTGGTCATTCTTGCCCCCACGTTGCTTTATGTCGGCGTTCTGGCCGCCTACGCGAATCCGCAGATCGACTTCGGCCCGATCCGGAGCGGATATCTCGGCATCGTTCTGGTGGGCGCGCTCTTTATTTCGATAGGCCTGTTCTTCTCATCGGTTACCCGAAGCCAGATTGTTTCCGCCGTCGCAACCGCCGCCGTTCTCTTCGCCATTACGATCGTCCCCTGGTGGGCGAGCGGCAAGATGCTTTCGCAAACATCCAGGAAGATCATCGATCAATCGGTCTTCAATCGCTACACCGATTTCAGCCGGGGAATTATTGATACAGGGCATGTGGCGTTTTTTGTTTTGACAACGGTAGTCTTCCTATTCCTGACGACAAAAGTCCTCGAATCCCGGCGATGGAAATAAACCCGAAAGCAAGATGCCAGACAGAGAACTAACCCCGGAATCACAGCAAGACCGCTGGTGGAAATATGGCGCAAACGTCGCGCTATCCACCATCGTCGTAATCGCTCTTGCAATCTTGCTTACCTGGATGGCCCAATCCCACGCATTGCGCGTGGACACCACGCTCGGCCAGACCCAGAGCCTCCGCCCTCAATCCGTTAATTTCATCCAGGACCTCAAGCAGCCGGTCCGAATTGTGGCGCTGTATCCCAAGCTCAAGAGCGATTCCCATGAGCAGGATTTTTATCAGCCCGTGGCCGACTTGCTCAATGAATACGCGACTAAAGGCAAGAACATCACTACCGAGCTGCTCGATCCAGATACGCAAAAGGATGAGTTCAACAAACTCGTTGCGGATGTCACCAACAAATACGGCGGCGAGGTAAAGGGGTATAAAGAAATCCTCGGTGCGCTGCCGGATGAGAATAAACAAGTTGATCAATTCTTTGTCGATGAGGCTCAGAAATTTCGCGCATTGCCGCTGGATCAGGTTCAGGATCAACAGACGCAGCAGGATCTTTACTCGGCCTACCTGACACTCGTCATGGCTCACCACCAGCTTGGGGATCTTAAAACAGCAGTTGATTCCGAACTCGATCAGCAAGTCCCCAGCTATAAGGACGGCGTGGACGACGCCAAGACGACCTATACGTCAATTTCGCAGCTTCTGCAGCAATATTCGCAGGTGCTGAATGCATTCTCAGCCAACAAGGCCCTTACCAAACAGATTCGCGATTTTGCTCCGCTTGCCGTGACGCGAGCAGATGGAATGCGAAAGGTTGCCGACGGTGTTCTCGCCAAAATCGCCGGTCTCGGCGCGCTCAAGGAACTTGACGAATTTCGGACACAGCTCAAAAGCAAGTCGATCATGGTCATGACCGACAGCGGATACAAAATCCTCTCGTTCGACCAGGTTTGGAAAGTCCCTGAATCGAGCCGATTCGCTACGGCATCGCCTGACATCCAACCGAAGCTGAGCTTTGCCGGCGAACAGCAAATCACAGCCGCAATCGGTTCGCTCACCGGCGGCCCCAAGCCGATGTTGGTCTTTGTCCGCCCGGGCGGTCCGCCACTGGCGACCGTCACGCAACCCGGTCAAACGCCAATGTTTGCCGTGCTCGGTCAGCGTCTTAAAGATGACAACTTTGACGTGCAGGAAAAAGATTCCAGCGGGCAATCCGCGATGCAGGAAACGCCCATTCCCGAGCCGACCGATGAGCAAATGAAGTCTGCCGTCTGGATCGTGGTGCGGCCGCCGTGGGAACAGGCGTCGGAGCAGCCATTGCCGCTCGATCAGATGCTTGCGGACCACCTTAAATCCGGCGGCTCCGCGATGGTTCTCCTGTTCCCGCTGAAAGATCCGATGGATTCCGCGCTTGGATCAATGGGTATTCGCGCGCGAGCCGATTTTGTCATCCTCCACGAGGCTCTTCCGCCACCGGAACGACGATCGAACGATCTGGTCGAAGCAGCATTGCAGTCCAACCAATTCGTATTCAAGCTGAATCATTACGGTGATCACCCAATCGCCACGCCGCTCGACGGATTGGATTTCCTGCAAGCCGGCTCGATGCCGGTGATGGCGGCCCCGACCATTCCGGATGGCGTAAAGGTCACGCCGCTTCTCCCGATCCCGACGTCGCCCCATTTCTGGGCGAGTGGCGAGACTGAATCGATTCTAAATGCCGACCGCGCGAAGATCGTTACGTTCCGTGCGACGCCTGATCCGGAAAACGGCCGACTGTATGGCGATATTGATAATACGGCGGCCAATCCGATTTACGGAGCGGCAGCTTCTGAAAAGGCGGATGGATCGCGTCTGGTCGTCGTCGGCAGTTCTCTTTTTGCCAGCAGCGATCTTGTCGATCTGCCGGACAATGAGATGCTTGAGAAGCATGGGCTGACCGTCGCGCGGCTTCCCGGCAATGGCGAGTTTTTCATCAACAGCGTTCTCTGGCTTGCCCATCAGGATTCGATGCTTGCCATCAGCCCGCACGCGCTGCAGGTTGCGCGAATTAAGGAAATGTCTCCCGCGGCGCTCGGCTTCTGGCGCATCGGCGTTTTCACCGTCGGCTTGCCGCTGGCCGTCCTTTTCGCGGGGCTATTGGTCTATTCCAACCGGCGGGATTAAGTCACTGCCATGAATTTCAAAACGACAATTGTTCTGCTCGTTGCCCTTGCGGTCGTCGGCGGTATTTTCTTCTTTACCCAGCCCGGTGTGAAAAAAACCGCGGAGCAATCCGCTGATCAATCAACAGCCGCGGGGGGCCAAAAGCTCCTTGATCTGCAAGCCGATCAGATCAAAGGTTTCACCATCACCGACGCGGACGGTAATCACACTACTCTCGAAAAGACTGGCGCTACATGGCGGTTGACCGAACCGGTCAGTGCAGCCGCCGTCGATTGGCAGACGCAGGATCTGATCCACACGCTCTGCGATCTCCGCTCGCAAGGGCGCCCGGAAGGCGCGCCGTCCGATGCCGGCCTCGATAAGCCGAAATACATCGTTTCACTCTCGACAAACGACGGCAAGATCGTCCGCATCGATATCGGCAACAAAAACTTCACCGGCGATCAGATGTTCGCCCAGGTGGACGACGGCGAGATCAACCTTATCGACGCGGGCGTGGCGAAAACACTTAAAACGGCGGCCAACGATTTGCGCGACAAGCATTTGCTCACCGCCAGTTCCACCGATGTCCAGCAGATTCGCATCATCACGCCCACCCAGCGGCTCGTCCTCAGCAAATCCGGATCGAAGTGGAAAGTCACAGAGCCGGTTGAAATGCCCGGCGACAGCGAGGCCATCTCATCCCTGATCACAACAATCACCGGCACCGAGGCCAGCGAATTCATCAAGCCCGATTCCGAAGATCTCGCCTTTGCTNNGGTTTGCTCGATTTGACCATCCAACCGTTCAGGTTTGGCTCAGTGCCCAGCCACCCTCCACTGCTCCAACAACCGAGCCCGCCGCTTTTCCGCCAGGTGGCCAGATGCTTACCATCGGAGCCCCCGACAGCCTTACCAAGGATCACTATTTCGCGAGGACATCAGACGGCCTCGTCGCGAAAATTGCCGGGTCATCTCTCGATAATCTGAGAAAATCTCCGCTCGACCTCCGGGATAAGGATGTCGTGACGATTTCGCCCGCCGACGTGAACGCCATTTCGCTGGTGAAAGAAACTTATCCCGCGACGACAACGCGAAACGCCGCCAAGCCGCAGCAAGCGCAGGAAGTCGCTCTGGCCAGACGCCCCAAAGAATTGCCCAAACCCCTCGGCCCCATGCTGCCGCCGAATCTTAAATCCGGCGCCAGGCCCACGTCCGTCCCGGCAACGACGGCCCCCACGACACAGCCTGCCAAGTCCCTCTGGATGTTTGCCGCGCAGGGCCAAGATGTACTGCAAGTTGACGATTCCAAGGTTGACGCGCTCCTGGAAAAACTCAATCCTCTCCGGGCCGACAAATACCTGGAGAGAACTCCCGATTCTGCCCGGCAGCAACGATACATCCTCACCGTGGAAACCAAATCGCAACGGTATCAGATAGAATTCGTCCGCCCGGCCAACGGCCAGTCCGCGTATGGAATTTATGGTGATCTGATATTCGAGATTCCAACCGCCGTGCTTGACGCGCTCGACGCCGATTTCCATAAGACAGGGCCGTGATGCCCAAACACCTGGGGCATAAATCGATTTTGACGGCCCGGCAAATCGCCGCGCCCCGCACAATTCTCGACACGTTCGCCAATCCCCGTTTTGGCCGCGATTATCAGATTGAATTTGTCTTTCCTGAATTCACCAGCGTCTGTCCGGTCACTGGCCAGCCTGATTTTGCCACCATCACGGTGATTTATATCCCGGATAAATTGTGCATCGAGATGAAGAGTTTGAAGCTCTATTACTTCTCGTTCCGCAATAAGGGAATCTTTTATGAAGCGGTGGTTAACCAGATTCTCGACGATCTGGCGACAATCGTGAAACCCAAGCGTATGACCGTGATCGGAAAATTCGCCGCACGAGGTGGGACAACCGGGACGGTCACTGCCGAATTCCCAGCTTCTAAAGCTTAGGCCAATCATGTTTGTGGTCAGCGTCACCATCTTCGTAAAACCGCAATTTCTCGCCCAGTTCATCGAAGCCACGATGGACAACGCCAAGAACACGCGTCTTGAGCCTGGCAATGTTCGTTTCGACGTTCTTCAAGCCGAGGCCGACCCGAATCGGTTCCTGCTTTACGAGGCGTACAAAACCCCCGACGGTTTTGTTCGTCATCAGGAGACCGAACATTACCTGCGATGGAAAAAAACGGTCTCCGACTTCATGGCCGAGCCGCGGCAGGGAGTCAAGCATAATGCCGTGTTCTTCAACAATGATCTGGTCTGACCGTTCTTCGATCCGTATCTCATCCGCGTGCATCTGATTTCCATCTGTGGCAAAATTCCGTATCAACATGCCATTCGAATTCTACGGCATTGGCAAAATCATTTTCGGCCGCGGAACCATCTCCCGTGCGGCTGAAGTTGCCCAATCACTCGGTAGCGCTCCCCTGATCATCCACAACAGTGATGCGGCTATCGATTTGCTGCAAAAATCCCTCGCCGGTCTTTCGGTTACCGTCCGACGCCAGCGAGGGGAACCGATCGTCAGCGACATCGACGCGGCTGTCGATGAGGGCCGCCAAAAGAATTGCGATTCGATAATCGCACTCGGCGGTGGGAGCGCCATCGACGCCGCCAAGGCCGTCGCGGGTCTTTTGACAAATGGCGGATCGGCCGTCGATTACATGGAAATAGTTGGGAGCGGCCGGAAAATCACTCGTCCAGCCGCGCCCTGGATGGCTATTCCCATCACAGCCGGCACCGGTGCTGAAGCCACGCGAAACGCGGTGATAGGGCTTCCCGAAAAGCATTTCAAAGCCAGCATCCGCAGCGAATTGCTGCTCCCCAGAGTCGCTCTGATCGATCCCGAATTAGCCGTGACAGTGCCACCATCCGTCACCGCCAGTTCCGGCATGGACGCACTGTGCCAGTTGATCGAGTCCTATACGTCAACCGGCGCGTCGCCGATGACAGATATCCTTGCCCTCCGTGGCATTCACCTTGCCGCCCGAAATCTGCCGCGAGCTTTCCACGACGGAAATGACGTTGACGCGCGCGAGGCGATGGCAATGGCTGCGCTATTCAGCGGCATGACCTTAACGAGCGCGGGCCTTGGCGCGGTTCACGGCTTTGCCTCTCCGTTGGGCGCAAATTTTCCCGCCCCGCATGGAACAATCTGCGCCGCTCTGTTGCCGCATCTCATCGCCGCGAACATTCGCGCTCTTCGCGAGTTGCCTCGGGAAGCCGGTGGGCCAGTCCTCGAGAGATACGCCGATATCGGCCGTGAATTCCCCGGACTGGAAAGCGCCGCTGATGTTGCGGCCATCGACGCTTGCATGGATTTCACAGCCAATTTGCTGAAAGAACTGCACATCCCGCCGCTAAGCCAATTCGGAATGACGAACGCAGATGTCCCGGAAATGGTCGCCCTTGCACGCAAGGCCAGCAGCATGCGATTCAACCCGGTCGTCCTGTCCGACGCCGATCTATCGCGGGCACTCACCGACGCGATTCAAACCGTAAATTAAACCTCCATAAATAGGATCGCCAGACGTGCTTTTTTGTATCTTTTTCGGTAACTCGCCGTAACATTCTAATACGTTGCCACGATGATCACAGCGTGAGTATTGGTGCCTGAGACGGAGAAAAAGTGGGGCGGCACTTTGTCGGACATTCAAAATGGGAGGCACGGCCATGCGATCAGCCAGAAAAATGCGGACATTGTCGATTTTGTCGATGGCGGCGGCCGGAAGTCTGGGGGTGTCCCACGCTCACGGGGCCAATCTCTCACTCTATTACGATAATATTACCTATGTCCCAAACTTCAGTTTCGGTAACACTCAGACCTTCAGCTATTCCACCACCGGCGGCGACTACTCACAGATCCCGACCACATTTAACGTCGGAATCGGCACCACATTTGAATTCGGCATTGACGCCGTTGTCACGAACAACGTCAATCCCGAGGGCGGCCAAACCACTGGAAAAGTGGGCCATGTAGCTGTGCAGCCGTCGTTTCTCGGCCTTTCCGAGCTCGGCATCCAAATTCCCTCCACGGATACCACCGCCATCAAGCTCGTACCGAATACCGCTGGCTCTTCTACTGGGTCATTTGGAACGAACTTGGATTACGATAGCACTGCTTCGCTAAATAATTCCGTGAATCCTGGCTCTATTGTAGGTCCAAATAANNCCAGGCGGATTTATGCCAATTTGGAACTTCACCTCGGAAGGCGACGTCTCACCCACGAGCGCCAATGGCGGTGATGTCGGGGATCATTTTCCAATCTTTCAGGGCAATGCACAGTTGGTCTCCAACATTCCCAATGGCGCCAATACGCTAGGACAATATGGCGCTGCGGCCGCCACGTTTGGCAATGCGACCGATTTCTTCGATTCCCTTAGCTACACGGCGAACCAACCCGGCAGGGTGATTCTTGCGCCGGTAGTTGATGCCGGTGAGACAGGCTATTGGGTGAATACTCTGCAAGGATCATCCACCGTTCCGTCCGGCTATGCTTCCACGGCATTTACCCATCCGGGCGATGTGATCGGAACGCTACCGATCCTGGTAATCAACGTTGCCGCCGAAGCGAGTAATCAGCCGATCATTTCGCTGACAGCCAAGCCATTCCAAGCCCCAACCACCTATGGCAACTCGCTCGGTACACTCACTGTCTCAGGTCACAACGGCAATTACGGTGTCACCCAATTGACCGGCCTGAATGCCACGGCGGGCTACGTCGAAGTAAACGGATTTAATCCGGGAACCGACGAAGAAATCTATGCATTGGATGTCTTGGTCAACGGGGTGCAGGCCAACGCCGCGCAGATCGGCGATCTCGTCTTTTCCATCAATCATGGCGATACCATGGTCGTTCCATCGACGCCCATCGTCGCAGCCGCGACTTACGCGGGTCTGGGAGTGACGCACGACGCCAGCCCTTTTGCCAGCCAATACAACCTATTTTTGGATTACGGATCTGGCCCAAGTTCCGACAATTTCCTCGCCATAGACCTTTCCGAATCCAACGACTTCAACCTCAACGGCTATACCTTCTCCGCCATCGCGGTGGTTCCAGAGCCGATGAGTCTCAGCCTCTTGGCGCTCAGCGGTATGGGTCTTCTCGCTCATCGCCCGCGCCATCCAAAACGCATTCCCTAAAAAAAAGGATTTGTGTTCTCCGCGTTCTCCTTGGCGTCTCCGCGCCTTGGCGGTTTAATTCGTCTTCGTATTCCTTTGCGGCTCCGTTGCCACAAGATGACAACCCCAATCCCTTTTCCTATGATCTCCGGGCCTGACAAAAGAAATCGGAGACGCATTGCATGCCCGTAGAAATCACGATGCCGCAGTTGTCCGACACGATGACCGAGGGAACCGTCGTCAAGTGGCACAAAAAAGAAGGCGATAAAATCCGCGGCGGCGAGGAAGTCGCGGAAATTGAGACCGACAANNGATTCCGGCATACTCGCCGTGATCGTTGCTCGCGAAGGCCAGAAGGTGTCTGTCGGCCAAGTCATTGGCGTCATCGCCACCGGTTCCGAAAACCCCGCCGAAATTAAAAAGAAATACGCGGCTGGCGCTTCATCACCAGCTCCCGGCGCGCAAAAGCCGGCTGCGCAAACGGCCGCGCCAAAATCCGCTCCGGCTCCGGTTGCGCCAGCTTCAGCCCCCAAGCCTGCCGCATCCCCAGCCCCGGCTGCAAAGCCGGGAAACTATCAATTCGACATTGTCGTCATTGGCGGGGGGCCAGCGGGATATGCGGCCGCGATTCGCGCCGGACAACTCAAGAAACGCGTCCTCTGCATCGAAATGGAGACCCTCGGCGGCACCTGCCTCAATTGGGGATGTATTCCGACCAAAGCTCTCCTCGACGATGGGGCGTTCATTCGCAAGCTTCGCCTCCACGCGGCCGAGCACGGCGTTACTTACAAGGATTTGACGATCGATTTCTCAAAGCTCATCAGCCGCAGCCGGGCTATCGCCGACAAGCTCAGTAAAGGCATTGAGCATTTATTCAGCAAATATGAAGTGAAGCGTGAAATGGGTGTAGGCCAGGTGTTGGCCCCGCATCGCGTGAAGATCACGAATGGCGCCAGTAGCCGCGAAGTCACCGCCGATCACATTATCATTGCAACCGGCGCCAAAGCCACGCCGATTCCGAACGTTCATTTTGACGGCAAAAAAATCATTACTTCGCGCGAGGCCATGAATCTTCCCAAGCAGCCGAAGAAAATTGCCATCATCGGCGCCGGCGCAATCGGCTGCGAATTCGCCGATTTTTACAATTCCGTCGGCACCGAAGTCGTTATCGTCGAAATGCTCGACCATCTGCTACCCAACGAAGATGAAGACGTTTCCGTGCTTCTCGAGCGCGTCTTCGCCAAGCGTGAAATCGACATTCGCGTGAAAACCAAAACCGATAAGGTCGAGACCACCCCAAACGGGGTAAAGCTTACGCTCTCCGGGGCCAAGCCCGGCATCGTTGAAGCCGACGTCGTCCTGATCGCCATCGGGGTCAGTGCCAATACCAATGGTCTCATCGGCCCCGAATCGAAGCTGGAACTCTTTAAAGGGCGCGTAAAAGTCGATCCGAAATATCAAACCAATCTGGAAAATGTGTGGGCCGTCGGCGATTGCATCAGCCTTCACTGGCCCGAGCAGGAAGGGATGGGCGGCTATCGCCATCCCGATCTGGCTCACGTCGCCCATCACGAGGCCGTCAATTGCGTCGAGCGAATCACCGGTTTCTCGCAGCACACCATCGATTACAAAGCGATCCCCGGCTGCACATACACCCACCCGCAGGTCGCCAGCATGGGCCTGAGCGAGAAAAAAGCCCGCGAGGAGAATCGAAAAATAAAGGTCGGGAAATTTCCTTTCAGCGCCAGTGGCCGTGCTCTCGCTCTCGGCGAATCCGAAGGTTTTGTAAAGCTGATCTTCGATGCCCAGTATGGTGAACTTCTCGGCGTGCACATGATCGGCGAAAGCGTCACCGACATTCTTGCTGAGCTCGTTGTCGCCAAAAAGCTCGAAGCCACCGAGGCCGAGATCATCGAAGCGATCCTACGGCATCCGACGTTCAGCGAAGCGATCATGGAAGCCGCCGGCGTTGCCGATGGACGCGCCATTCATTTGTGATTTTTTGCAAGGAGGATTCCCGTGCGATATTGCCTGACGATTCTGACAGCATCGCTGCTCGTTGCCGGTTGTTCATCAAGTACGACCAATCAGAGCATCGGCACAAATCAGGTTCCAGCCGCCGTCCAGGGCGCGTTTTATACGGAGCATCCGTATGCCCAGATGAACGGTCCCGATCGCGTTTCGAATGACGATGGTTCCGTCAGCTACAAGATTCCCTATACCCGTCCCGACGGCACCAAGGGATCGGCCACGTATGCGCAGACGGGTGAATTGCAGAAGGATCAATAATTCAAGCTATTTAGCGCATAACAGAAATACAAAAATCATGAATCGAAAAGCACTCATTGTCTGGGGCGGCTGGGATGGGCATCAACCGAAGGATGTCGCGGAGATATTCCGCGGGCTTCTTGCGAAGGAAAACTTTGACGTCGAAGTATCCGACACGCTTGATGCATTTAAAGACGAAGCCAAACTTAAGCAACTGAATCTCATCGTCCCAGTCTGGACCATGGGAAAGATCACGCCCGAGCAGCTCAAGCCCGTTCTTTCAGTCGTCGAAGGCGGCGTCGGCATCGCCGGCTGTCACGGCGGAATGTGCGACTCCTTCCGCGAAGCCACCGAATGGCAGTTCATGACCGGCGCACAGTGGGTCTCTCATCCCGGCAATGACGGGATCGCCTATAAAGTGAAAATCTCCGCCGTGAAAAGCCCTATTACCGAGAGAATCTCTGACTTCGATATCAAAAGCGAGCAATACTATCTGCACGTAGACCCTGCGGTGAAAGTCCTCGCCACCACGCGGTTCCCGGTCGCCGAAGGTCCGCACACATCCAACGGCCCGGTTGATATGCCAGTCGTCTTCACGAAAACCTATGGCAAAGGCCGAGTTTTTTACAATTCCCTGGGTCATCAGGCCAACATTGTCGCGATGCCGCCGGTCCTGGAACTCATGCGGCGCGGCTGCCTATGGGCGTCGAGTTAGACCTTCCAATCGGCCCCCCGGCGTGCCGGTGTTCCGCTTCGCTCAACATTTGGCGCTCAAATAAATCGGCCGGCACACCTCCGGTGTGCCAGCCGACAGAGCCTGCGACTCCTTTCGCATCCTTCCATGATTCGCAGCCCGCTGCTTCCCGATCACGCGCGAGCCATTAATTTCGTTCCGCCTGCTCCACAGCTCCGGTAGCCAGCAGCTCCTCCAAAAAGACCGCCAGTCCATCATCACTGTTCCGCCCGATGACCCTGCCGGCGCACTTCAAAAGATCCGCGTGCGAATTTCCCATCGCCACTCCCAGCCCGGCGTTGCTTACCATCGTGACGTCATTTATGCCGTCTCCAATGGCAATGATCTCCTCCGCCTTCACATGATGCCGGCCCGCGATACGCAAAATCCCTTGCCATTTGCTTACCGAAGGATCGAAGACTTCGACCACGCTTACGTCTCCGCCTAAAAAGCAATGACTCATCACCCGCGCGCCAAAATCCTGCTCCAGCTTCGCGTGAATGGATCGGGCGATCTCCGATGGCGCCACAACGCCAACCCGCACCGTATGCTCATGCGATTGCCGGGCCAGATCGCTTACTCGCCGAAAGCTCACCTTCGTCATTTTCAACCACTGCTCGGTGATCCGATGCAACGCGATATCGCTGCTGATGAGATAATCGACCCCAGCCGTCGCTGTATCCTGTAGGGCGAGCGCCGCCTCGCCATGCGATTCAAAAAACGCGCATAACTCTCGCGCCAGCGCACCATCCATCAGCGTCCGATGCAGCGTCACCCGCTGGCGGGTATCCATTACCATGGCCCCGCCGACAAAAACTGCCGAGTCATAATGTTCGATCGCCTCAAGCACTGTCTCGCATTCGGTAAAATTCCGGCCCGTCGCAAAGCAAATCAGCAGCCCCGCATCCAGCGCCCGATGAATTGCCTCTTTCGTGCGCGGCGTCACCTGGCTGCTCGGCGACAGGAGCGTCCCATCCAAATCGATGGCGATCATTTTGTACTTCATGACCTCACCATCGCCGATCCATTCATACCTAGCAAGATGTCCAATAAAGTGCAAAAATTGACGTGGTTTTCCACAACCTATAGTGCATGTTGTCGAATCTCGCCCTATTAGGCCGACTCGGATTGCTCCGTCCCGCTATCCATGCCCAGCTACCAAATCCGCATGCGCCCCCGCCCCGACTCCAACCCCAGGACCGCCATATTTCCGCACGATCAGTAGCGATGTCTCAGTCTGCTGTGCGATCCGTTCAGGCCGGAACCCAAATAGCTGGGACTGCATTCCCCATTGCTCCTCAACGCCGATCACCACCAAATCGTATTCTCGCGCCGCCTGTATGACCGCGTCCACCGGCGACAAATCCTCAATTACCTGAAAATTCATCGGCGTTGGTTGCGTCGGATCGGCAAACGTCCGATCCACCGCGGCCCGGGCGTTCAGCACGGCATCGCTTTCCGAGCGGTGGGGCGGCACAACATGCAGAATCGTCAACGACGCCTCTGCGTTCCGAGCGATCCGCCCCGCGAGTTCCAGCGCCATCCGGTCATGCTTCCCACCCAGGAATGGCACCAAAATTCTCTTCGCCGACTCGAAATCCCGATCCACGAACACCGCCACGTCGCTGTCGCTCGCCGTCATCACCCGATGCACGGTCCCACCCAGAATAGCCTGTCCAAACACCGGTTTATGAAATCCCATCAGAATTAAATCCGCCGCCCGAAGCCGCGCAAATCGCGCGATATCACTGGGGACATCCCGGCTGACAAACGCAATCGGCTCTACAGCAATCTCCAATTCGCGTGCCACATCCATCAGCGGCGCCAATGATTCACTGCGCTGAACGGGCGCTTCCGCCATGCGCAGCGAATATGGATCGTGATCGCTCAACCGCTCCAGATGCAAAGCAATGATCCGCCTTCCCGCATCCAGCGGCGGGGGAGGCGCAAGCAGCGACGCCATCTTTGCCAGCGACCCACCACTCGCCGGCCGCGAAACCGGAATCAGCACCGTAAACGGCCGGCTCTCGGCCGCCTCGCGCGCTGCGGCCTCTTCCCCTTCCGCCTTTGCCCGCGGATAGACCAGTTGCAGCATTGGCGTCGTCAGGGCCGTGGTCACGATCGCCATAATCACCATCATCGCGAACACGGCTTCTGTAATAACTCCAAGATCACGCCCGATGTTCAGGATCACCAACTCCATCAATCCTCGCGTGTTCATCAGCACGCCAATAGCGCTCGCTTCCCGCCAGGAAAGTCCGCAAAATCGCGCTGCCACTGTTGATCCGCCGAATTTCCCCATGCTTGCCGCAAGGATAATCAGCCCTGTATACAGCCAGAGCGACCCATCGTTCAGCAAGCCAATTTCGGTGCGCAACCCCGTGTAAGCGAAAAATATCGGCAGCAGCAGTACAACGGTGTAGTCCTCCAGCTTATTCGTCAGCGTTCGCACGAAGGCCGTTCCCTTCGGCATGATCGCCCCCATCATGAACGCGCCGAATAACGCGTGAATGCCGATCAATTCCGTGGCAATCGAAGACCCCAGCACCAAAACCAGAATGATTGCCAGCAGATTCTGGCTCAGGTGGTTGCTCCGCTCATACATCAGCTCGAGACGCTTGAGGAATGGCCGCACCACGAGGAACATTAGCGCGATATAAACAATCGATTTCCCCGCGGTCATTAACCCGGGACCAATTCCCGCCACCCGTGCTACCGCGATTACGAAGGCCAGCATGCACCAAGCCGTCACATCATCCACCGCCGCGCAGGTGATGGCGATCGCGCCGATCGGCGTCCGCTGTAAATTCCGCTCCGTCAATATTCGCGCGAGCACCGGAAACGCCGTGATGCTCATCGCCGCGCCAAGGAAAAGCGCAACCGATGTAAATCGCATCGCCGGTACTGCGTTGAACAGCCTTGGATATAAAAACAGCGCCAAAAGCGTACCCATGAAGAATGGCGTCAAAATGCTCGCATGGCTGATGACGACCGCCGCTGGTCCGCGATTGCGCATCAGTTTGGGATCCAACTCCAAACCAACCAGGAATAGAAAGAAAATCACCCCGACCTGGCTCAGCGCATTGAGATATTGGATGCTATCCGCCGGAAATACCTCTTTGAACAGATGAGGCAAAAGCAAGCCGAAAAGACTCGGCCCGAGCATGATCCCCGCGATCATTTCGCCCATCACCTGCGGCTGGCGGAGGCGGATGAACAAAAACCCCATGATCCGGCTAAGCCCAAGGATCAGGGCCGTTTGCACCACCAGTAAGAGAATGAATTGACTTGCCACCATGGCTGGTTACGAATGCGAGCCCTGCTTGATAGCCGCCGTCGGCGGGGGTGGGTCTGGATTCATACGCTGAAGTCGATACGTTCCGGACTGCGGGCCCTGCATTCCAGCCGGCGCCTGAAATGTAAATCTTACCGCATCACTGGCAGTTGAGCCTATCCCCTCGACATGCCATCCATCTCCGTCAAATTTGAGCAATTGATTCGCCGTACCCTCAGCGGGCTGAGAGCTTTGCATCAAAACAGCGTCAAAATGCCGGCCGCCGTTCTCCAATGAAAAGCGAACGAATTTCCCCGATTGGCTGATCGAAAATCCCGCGGCCCCCGACGCATTCTCTGGCGCCCATCGTCCATCTAGATCCCGCGGAGCGGTTAAAAATGCCGTGCCCACCTCCAGGATCGTCCAAATTCCAAACGCGAACACCACGCAGACCACCAGATAGACCAAACTCGCGCGGTTCATGCCCAGATGCACCGATCAACTCCTTTTCCCTTCAATTAACTTAGCAAACCCCGCCCGTGCCGCCTATGGCAATCGAGTCTCGATTCCAATTTTTTGTGGTGCGCATTTTGCACCGATTCACCTTACCATGCAATCACTATAATTTCGTTAAGGAGCTGGGTAATGTTTCACCGCCTGATCGAAAAGCAGACCGTTTTTAAGGGAAAAAAGGTTCAGTTGGAGGTCCATCGACTCGTCAATGAGGAGACGGAACGCGAATTTCGCCGCGAACTTGTGGTCCATCCCGGCGCGGTTGTCATTCTGCCCTTCCTCGCTGACAAGGTCTTGCTTATCCGCAATCACCGCTATGCCGCCCAGGCGACCCTGATCGAATTGCCTGCAGGAACATTGGAAAAAGGGGAAGATCCAATGAACTGCGCGGGCCGGGAACTGTTGGAGGAAACCGGCTATCTCGCGGGACGGCTCAAGCCCCTCGCCTCCTTTTTTTCTTCGCCCGGAATCCTCACCGAGAAGTTATACGCCTTTGCTGCCTACGATCTGGAAAAGAAAGTCGCCGCCTTGGAAGATGACGAGGAGATCGAGATAATGCCCGCGTCGTTTGACGAAGCCATCGAGATGATCCGTACCGCCGAGATCATCGATGCGAAGACCATCGCCACGCTCCTGTTGTTCGACAAGTTCCACCGCGACCGCACGTGAAGGACTCCACGTATGGCCTGGGATGATAGACCTCATTACCGTGATCGCAGTGGGCCCTCCACGAATCCTCTTGTGTGGCTCATCAGCGGCTCTGTGCCGATGTTCCGAATCTTCGGCATTCGTTTCCGCGCGCAAGCGTCGCTCATTATTTTTATTCTCGCGGTCGTTCTTCTCGATTGGGATAAAGCCTTTCCCATCCAGCTTCGCGCCCTCGGCATGGCGCTCTGGACCTGCGCGCTCATCCTCCATGAACTCGCACACTGCTTCGTCGCGCGCCGATTCGGCGGCGGACCCGATGAAATCCTCCTCTGGCCCCTCGGCGGTCTCGTTCCCCACGATCCGCCGCACAAGCCGGCGCCCACTTTTGTGACCGCCGCGGCTGGACCAGCGCTGAATCTTTTATTCTGCGTCGCTTCCGCCGCAGCAATCTATTTCTCAACTCCCGTGTCAGGGGCGTTCCCGCATTCCAGCCACATAATGGTTTCTCTATATCCATTCCACGGCCCGACTCCTGATTTCCATTGCCGCTGGTCCGATCCGATCTTCTTCCTTTGGGCGATTTTCACCGTCAACTATCGCATCCTTCTGCTCAATCTTCTTCCCATCCTCCCACTGGATGGCGGACATATGCTTCAGTCTGTCCTCTGGTCGCTCGTCGGGAATTTCCGCTCCATGATTGTCGCCACCTCGGTCGGCATCGGCGGCGCTGTAATCTTCGGCATTGTCTCGATAGCCTCCAACCAATACTGGTTTATCGCCGCGTTCATGGTTTTTTGCCTCTACGAGTGCTACCGTCAGCGGATCATCCTCCGGGAAAATGGTCCCGAAGATTGGCGTGAATCCTTCGATTACAGCCAGAGCCTTTTTGACGCCCCAAGCGAGCCGCGACGTCGCCGTCTCAGCCGCCGCGCCATTCGCAAGGCCCGTAAAATCGCCAACCAGGAAAAGGCGGCCCGAGACCGTATTGACGCGATCCTGGCAAAAGTGTCCGCGCGGGGGCTTCCTTCTCTCACCTGGCACGAACGCCGCGCCCTGCGCAAAACCACAGAGCAACAGCGCCGCCGGGAATCGGAACTTTCCCAATTCCGGTAAGATCCGGCCGTCCAAATATTCCAAAGTGATGTCCATTATCTATCTCGACAACAACGCCACCACGCGCCCGGCTCCGGAAGTCGTCGAGGCGATGCTTCCGTATCTGACGGACTATTATGCCAATCCCTCCAGCGTCCACCGTTTTGGCCAGCTTGCCCGCAAGGCGATTGACGATGCTCGCGCATCCGTCGCCGATTTAATTAACTGCCGCGATGCTGATCTGACATTCACCAGTGCCGGCACCGAATCGGTCAACACCGCCATCCGTGGAATCCTCACGGCCCGCGCCCCGCGCAAACGCATCATCACGAGTACAAGCGAGCATTCCGCCACCCNNCAGAGAAGGCTGCGATCTCCAGCAAATTCCCGTGGATCACCAGGGCCGGCTCGATCTCCCCGCTTTAATCGCGGCGCTGAACGAAGAAACCGCCCTTGTAACCCTGCTCTGGGCCAACAACGAAACCGGCGTAATTTTCCCGATCGCGCAAATAGCCGACCTCTGCCGAAATCTGCGCGTTCCATTCCATGTGGATGGGACGCAAGCCGTTGGAAAAATCCCCGTCGATGTGCAGGCTTCAAATATTGACGCGATGAGTTTCGCCGCCCACAAATTCCACGGCCCCAAAGGCGTTTCCGCCCTCTACGCCCGCCGCGGCGTTCGCATGCGTCCGCTCCTCATCGGCGGTCCCCAAGAACGTCAACGCCGCGGTGGAACCGAAAACGTGCCGGGAATCGTCGGCATGGGCAGAGCTGCGCAATTGGCCAAGCAACATCTGCCCGACATGCCAAACGTAGCCCGACTCCGCGATCGCCTCGAAGCTGAAATCCTCAAACGAATCCTCGAAACATCGGTCAATGGCTGCGTCGATGAGCGAATTCCCAACACAACAAATATTTCTTTCGCCGGGCTTGAAGCCGAAGCGATTCTGCTTCTCCTTAGCGAGCAAGACATCTGCGCGAGCGCCGGTGCAGCATGCAGCAGCGGTAGCTTAGATCCATCCCCTGTCTTGCAGGCCATGAAGATCGACTCGCGCAAAGCTCACGGCGCGATCCGATTCAGCCTCTCCAGGATGACGACCGAAGAGGAAATCATCCGAACTCTGGAGATCCTCCCGGGAGTCATAGCCAAATTGCGAAAAGTAATGCCCGCCCGTTGAACCCGATTTTGTTGATAAAGAGAATTCAGGGCTCAGGCGGATACTTACTCAAATTCCGCTGCAACGACCGCCGATGAATCTTCAGCACCCGCGCCGTCTGCGAAATATTCCCCCCGCAATCAGTGAGGATTCTCTGAATATGCTCCCACTCCACACGCGCCAGTGAGGGCACCGTTCCCTTCACGGCCGGTTTTTCCCCACTCTTTTCGAACGCCCCGAGAATCTGATCCGCATCCGCCGGCTTCATCAAATAATCGACCGCCCCGCGCCGCGTCGCCTCCAGCGCCGTTGCGATGCTCCCATACCCCGTGAGCACCACGATCTCCATCTCCGGCTCCATCTCCAATAGGTCGCTCACCAGATCCAATCCCGATCCCCCCGGCATCCGTAAATCCACCACCGCGCGACTTGGCTCTGTGCGCAGCGCCACCTCTTTTGCTTCCTCGGGCGATCCAGCTCCCCAAGCCTTGATATCCCGCGCCTCCAGCGCCGACACCAGCCGCTCCCGAAACGTCCGATCATCATCCACAACCATCATTCGCATCGAACCGCTCCATCACCGTGGCAATTCCAGTATAGCCACCGTTCCCTTACCCAGTTCCGACTCCAGTCGCAAACATCCTCCCAATCTCTCGGCAACCAAACGCACTAAAAATAGTCCTAATCCCATTCCCTTTCCAGGCGGCTTCGTCGTAAAAAATGGCTCCCCGGCCCTCCGGACAATCTCGGGCGGCATCCCCATTCCCTCGTCCCTCACCTCAAACACAATCCGCCCATCTTTTTGATGAATCCACAACTTCACTCCCTTCCCGGCGGGCGAAGCATCCACCGCATTATCCACAAGTATTCCCACCGCTTGCTGAACCGCCCGCAACGGCAGCGCCACCTCCCGCATTTCCGGCCCGCAACGAATCTCCAAATCATCCCCCGCGACAGATTTCATTTCCCGGCCCAGGGCTGCCGAAAAATCCGCCACTGGCATCGGGGCGCCCTTTGGCGATTCACCCCCAAGCACATCCACGCGCATTCGTCCCAGAATAAACTGGCATCGATCCACCTCCTGGCGAATGAGCCGCGCATCGTTGCCCAGCGCATCGCCAATATCCAGCTTGGCCGATTGCAGCTCCAATTCCCGCGCTACCAGCGCGATCGTGCTGAGCGGCGTATTCAATTCATGCGCCGCCCCAGCCGCCAGCGTCGTCAACGACGCCAACTGTTCATTGCGCGCCCCGCGCTCCCGCGCCGCCGCCAGCTCCTTTTCATGCCGCCTGAGCGATCGCGTCATTCTCCCGACGAAATACGCGATCACAGCCGCCACCAGCGCCAGTGCAATCCACTGCGACGATGCCCGCGCCCGTCCCGAAAGCGCTAGTCCTGGCACCGGCCACCAGAAGAGTAATCCGTAACACCCCGTAGTGGCGGCCACGACAACCCACGACCATCCCTCAGCCAGCGTCACGACTGCCATCGCCACATGCACCAGATAGAGCATACAAAACGGATTTGCCTTCCCGCCGGCGCACAGCAGAAGCGCTGTTAGCAAACAGACATCCAGCATCAGAACAGCCGGCACGAGCCAACTCGGCACACGCTGCTTGGGCCAAGCCTGTAAAATTAAATTGCTGAACCCCGTAACCGCGATAATGCTCCCCATCCCCGAGAGCGGCAACTTGATCCCAAGAATCTCAACCGCCGCCAGAGTAGCGAAAACCTGGCCGGCCAATGCCCACCAGCGCAGCCTCACCAACCATTGCAGGACAATCCCCGGTTCCTCCACCATCGGCCCCGAAAGCGACAGCCGCCTGACAGTCATAGATCAGGAATCGTCCCAATTTCACGTTGTAAGGCAAGCCGTCATGCCCTGCTTACCGCGCTTCCTCATACTTTCCCGCATCCTCAAAGTGCCCCTTGTGGCTCACCATGGCTCGCCCGCTTGGCCACAGCGTCACATAAAACATGAATGCCACGAGTGCCGGCAACAAATTCGGCAACAGCGCATGTTCCACAAAACAACCCAGCAAACTGAAAATCCCACCAAACTCCAGCGCCGCCCACATCGTCAGCATTCCATAAAGATAAGTTATTGGCGGAATCGTCTTTCCAGTCCAATACGCCTTAAACGCATGTCCCCGCCAGAAAAACGAAAGTGGCACCACCACAAGCAAATAAGCGGATGCGCCAAGGAACCAATGATCCTGATTCGTCTGCAACTTCGCTCCACCCTGAATCCCTAGCGTCCAAACGACTACGAGGAACAAAAAAAATGGAATAATCAGCAGGGCCACCCAGGTCGCCCATGCAAGCCGCAGTGCCGTCTTAACCGAGAGCGATCCGCCCGTTCCTTCATGAGCCGCCAGATTCGCCATATTGTTTCTCCGATAGAAGTTTGTCCGCCATTCCATATTCTACACTAGACAACGCCTATCGGAACGCAGAATAAATTTTGATTCAACAGTCAGGTGTTCGTGACGAAAGTCACAAACAAACGCAGCGTCCGATTATCACGAAAGAGAGCCCCAAACTAACGGCTCACCCGCACGCGCGCCATCAATGGTGTGTTTGGCAGTAGATCCATGCCGTGATTCGTTGACGAAACTCGTGGGCGGTCCCGGGAAATGAGCCGGCGACATTTTTCTGTTCGTGCGGGTCCTGCCCCAGGTCAAACAATTGCTCTTTTCCTGTCACGCTATTGTAGATGTATTTCCAATTCTCCGACCGCAGGCCAAACATCAAAAAACCTTTGTTCTGAAAAAAAATAAACGCGCGGAACGCGCGATGGTTCAAATAAGCTGCGTCCCTGCACGCCAGCCGGAACATCAAAGCCCAGGAGGTCCAGAATCGTTGGGCCAATGTCCACATGTCCGCCTACCGCATTCCGATGTGACTCGCTTTTAAATAGCGCCGGGCTCCAGATAAATCAAAATGTTAAGCGGTTTCTCTTTCTTATACTTAAAAGGCCCCTCGAAATTCCGCCGCCGAGCGCGCCCAAAACGCTGGCGGCGGAGCGAAACGGGTGACAAGAAATTCGCACTACCCTGTGGATAGAATACGAGTCAGGCAAGGCAATCCATGCCGAGAATGCTTAAACAAAATGGATTGGCTGACAAACAGTATTCGCTTATCCTGCCACTAGCAGCAACTCTCTTGATTCACTCCGATTACTGTCGTCGTCGAATCATCATGCCCGCACTGGCGATCAGCAGCAGCGATACGGACGTTGGCTCTGGGACAGCAATGATGGAGATGCCACCATTGATCCCCGAGGCAAAAGTTCCAACTGTACCGTTTGGAGTAATCTGGTAGATGATGGATCCGCCAGTGGCGTAAAGATCGCCATCTACTCCGAAGGCGATGCCAGAAAGATTACTCATCCCCGTGGCGAATGTGCTGACGTTATCACCAGGAGCGATCTCGATGATCGAGCCGTTATCGCAAGCGACAAATAGGTCGTTGTCGTTCGGTCCGCCGAAAGTCATACCCGAATGCACCGGCAACCCAGAAGCAAAAGTGCTAACGCTAGCCCCAGGAGTTATTTCGCCGATGGTGGTTTGTGATGCGTTAGAAAAATACAAATTGTTTGAACTGTCGATGGCCAGATATTGCGGATAGACCAGCCCAGTCACGAACGTACTTACAGAACCATTGGGTGTTATCTCGCTGATCGTCCCGCCATTTTGGTCGGTGCCGACGAACAGATTTCCATTCGAGTCAAAGACCATCTGGTGAGGATTGTCGATACTCGGGACAAAGGTACTAACCGTTCCATCGGGAGCGATTTTGCTGATTGTGTCATTCCCCCAATTCGCAGCATAAAGGTTATGCGATCCGTCGATGGCCAAGCCTTCTGGATTATTAAGTCCCGACGCGAATGTGCTGACGGTTCCATCTTGCGAGATAGCGGATACGGTGCTGATGTTAAAATTTGTCACATATAATATCGGGTCAGCCATGGCTCTCAGCGGCATCACCAAAACCAGCACAGCCAAAGCGGTGATTAGCATCGAAAAATACGCGACGGGCGTCATAATGATTTTGCGATTCATGGTTCTCCCTTTCATACTGTCTCTGCAATTCGGCGGTTCAGTTTGATGAGGAATGCTTGCGACTGTCTTGTTTCACGCCGATTGCTTTCGTCGTCGGCACATGAGGATGCCAGCGCTGGCGATCAGGAGCAACGATCCCGTTGCTGGCTCGGGCACATTGAAGCCCATGACAAATGCTGCGTCACCATTTGGGTCCGGGTAGGTAGTTACCCAATTGGAAGTCGTCAACGCGCTGAAGTTATTACCGTTGTCAATATACACGTAGTTGCCCCCATCGTAGGCGGCGACTCCGAGGCTCGGCGGGACGTATCCGTTATAGCCGAGGTGTGTGGCTCCATCGAAGAAGTTGGAAGCGCTGAAAAGTGCAACGTATTGGTCACCTGGGGTTAGCTCAAGTTCCCCGGTGCTAACCGTCACGGCTTGCAAATGCGCGCTGGTGGCCTGGAGTTCACCGGATTGGAATAATACCGGCCCGGTCGCGTGGGTCCCATTCCACGCCATTACATAGCCCGCAAAGTTGATCGGTGTGCCCTCGTTAGTTGAAACATAAAATGTCCAATAGTCCAACCGGCTATCGGCCCCCACTGTAAACGTCTGCCCGAAAGTTGCCGAGCTTGGTTCTCCCCAAGTGCCAACGTCTTGTCCTGCCCACACGCTGGTCGTGTCGATAATGGTTGTTGCCTGAACAGAACTCGCGAAAAATAAGAGTGTGGTCATAGCGACAAATGAACACAAACGCGAAATTGACAACGCGGAGCGAAACGTGTTGGCCTCTTTCACTGAGACGGGATTTCCTGAATGACTTAGCCACGACCATTTATCCGAACCGACAGTTTCAGGATGTTCAAACTGAGACTTCCCAGATGAACCTCCGCTCACGAACCTCGTCAACCCTTTTACGTAGTGCATCGGTGTTTGGAGTTTTACCAAGCCCAGCGCTTCATCCAGTTCCGGGTAGAGCAGTAGTCCCTCGTGGCTGGTGACTTTCGAGTCGTGGAATGGCAGAATACTTTTGCGATTCATGGTTCTCCGTTGCCTTTCGGGGTTGAAAATTGGTCGGATTGCCAAAGACCTAAGCAGGTGCGAAACGCTTCGCGGCCCGATGACAATCGTATTAAAATGACCCGAAAAGTTGCCTTCCAAAGATATCCAGACGCCACAAAAATGTCAAAATAAGCTACATTCCAGCATCAAGTTATAGTGCGGTGTCTTGACAAATTTGGTGCCGCATTATGGGATACGGTTGTCGCTCAATATGGGTTACTATCCCTGCAACATCCATGAAAGGGGCGGCTTTGAGGGAATGATCAATGCCGACGGGCAGAAAAAGGAATGGCTACCGCTGTAGGACTAAGTCGCCGCCTTGACCATTGCAACTATACCCGCTCTGATTGGTTCCGGTAATTTCGTCCAAGCCAGAGCGACCGCCTCGAAATCCTCATCAGTCGGAAATGGCGACGAGGGGAGTGATGACGCTTTCACGCCACCCGTTTCCGAAATCGCTGTATTTCCGCTGGAATTGTTGGGTTTTGTCGAGGGTTCGACCCCCTTCACCCGCTTTTAGTCGATTTTCGCGGGCATAGATCCTTCAAAAAGTAGAAGTTGACGATGGCATAGACTGCCGTGTCAGCGTGCCGGCGTTTGCGTGAGTGGGGTCGCGTTCAGCATTGCCAGCACCTGTTGAAATTCTTCGTGTGTGCCGGGCGTGGGGCCACCTTGATCAGGTTGATTCATCGCGTTTCGGACATCGGGAATGAGCCGGGGGGAAGTAGCGGCTCCGTGGGTCAGCAATATTTTTACGACGTCGGCGTGGCCCATTGTCGCGGCGTTATAGAGTGGTGAATGGGTGAAATCCTTATCGGTGCCGTCGATCTTTGCGCCATGATCCAGCAGTAGCTCGACGACGTCGGCGCTGCCGGTCCATGCGGCTTTTTCCAGTGGCTCGGTGTTGCTCCAGCTACCTTGGTTGTGGACATTGGCGCCGTGTTCGAGCAGTAGTTTTGCCGAGTCAAATTGTCCGACATAGGCGGCGATTTGCAGTGGGGCGCAGGCGTGAAATAACACATCATTTTCAGAAGAGGGCTTGTCAATCAGGGACGGATTTGCCGCCAGGATTTTTTCCAGTTGAGTGACATCTCCCACGGCCGAGGCGAGATAAATGTCCGAGGCGGAAGCGCCTTTGGATTGAAGAAATCGAATCAGATCGAGTATCGATTGCTTGCGACCTGATAATCGAGCGGCGACATATCGAAGCGGCGTGGCGGAGTGCCGGGTATCGCGGGCGTTGATATCGGCGCCGTTGTCGAGTAGCAACTTGGCCATCGCGACCGAATGGGCCATATGCAACGGAGTAATGCCGCTACCGGCGATGTTCGCCTTGGCGAGTGAGGGATTCTTAGCCAACATCACAGCCGCTTGTTCGGTGTCGTCTGATTGAACCAATCTAAGCAAGCGGCGAGCGTCGGCATTGAGCGAGGGGGCGGATGGTGTGGAGAGGGCGATATCGGGAAGGGTTGTTGGAATCGCGGCGGTCTGTGAATCAGTCGGCCATTGCCGGTAGAGGAGCAGGACGCCTGTTAGCGCAATCAGCAGGAGTGCGGCTACGGATGCGAGCTTTAATTTGTCCGAGAGTTTGAGGGGCATTGAATGGCGTCTGGAAAGAGATTGATGGAGCAGCCTGAGATTTTCGATTTGACGGTTGCCGCACTCCTGTCGTTTTGGCTTTGCTTTTATAGTATCGAGTTGTCGAGGCTGAGCAAACTTATTCCTGTCCGGCTGGAATTGGTGGGTCAGGGCGGCCCATTCGATGAACCTTGTCACGAAATCGGCGGTTCGTCCATATTGGGTTAGATTGGTTTTATGGACGACTGGAAGCTGCTCCAGGAATACGTGCAGTCCGGGTCGCGCGCGGCGCTGGATGAGTTGGTGCGCCGGCATGTTGGGATGGTGTATGCGGCGGCGTGGCGGCAGGTTGGGGATGCGCATCTGGCCGAGGATGTGACGCAGGCGGTGTTCATCATTTTGATGCGGCGGGCGAAGAGTATTTCGAGCAAGGTGGTTCTGGGTGGGTGGTTGTTTCAGGTGACGCGTTATGCCGCGGCTGATTTTCGGAAACAGCGATTGCGGCGCAGGCGTCATGAAGAACAAGCGGCTGTCATGAAACAAATGAGCGGTGGATCTGATGCGGGTGATCGAGATCGGTTGATGGTGGAGTTGGATGAGGCGGTGGCGAGTTTGTCGCCGACGGATCGGGATGCGGTGGTGATGAAATATTTGCAGGGGAAGAGCAGCCGGGAGGTGGGGGAGGTTCAGGGGATTTCGGAGGCGGCGGCGCGGCAGCGGCTTTTCCGAGCGCTGGCGAAGATGCGGGAGTACATGCTGCGGAAGAAGATTCCGGTGACGGAAGAGGTTTTGGGAGCGGCGTTGGCGGCTGTGCCGGCGCAGGTGAAGATGGTTGAGTTGGTGGCGCGGATCACGGCGTCTTTGCATGGGCCGGTGGCGGCGAGTCAGGCTGTTGCGATAGCTCATTCGACTTTGAAGGGCGTTATCATGATGACCAAAATCAAAATCGCAGCCGCGGTTGCGGTGCTGGTATGCGTGTGCGTCGGCGGCGTGGCGGTGGTGCACTATGAAGAGTTTGGGACTCGGAACGACAACCCGGTTTCGTGGACGGTTAACACGCAAGGTACACATTTGTCTCCGTCGCCGGTGAATCCGCCGGTACATCAGGTTGCTGGAGGTCTGTATTGGCAGGGGTATCCGACGCGCGCTCCATTTATTGCGGTGCTTTGGCATGGTGCGAAGCCGTCGGTGCAAGTTGGAACGAATTGGTATGACCTTACGGCAATCAATGCCATTCCGATTGAGCGGATCATCGCTTTTGATCGAAGTCTGCCGCAGGATGGGGTTGATAACTACCGTAAACATTTTCAGGAGGATCTGGTTGAGATTCTCTCGCGCATGGGGCATGCGCCGGGCGGGACGGTTGAGCTTTCGGTGACGGATCCAACTTCCGGGCAGGCGCAGGTTCTGAAAGATGTGGCGATGACGGAGGAGAATCGGAGGACTCTTCTGGAGAACGCGGACATATTGGCCGGCGTGAAAAACACAACGCTGGGTGGAGGTGCGCAGACGACGAGGATCCAACCTTCTGCCGCCGGTCGCGGGGGAGTCGCCGGCAAGCGTACTGCGCCGTTCAGCGGGATGCGATGGATGGGGGACAAGGCGCAGGTTCTGGTTGATCAGACGTGGTATGAATTTGTGGCGTTGGATGGGATGCCGGCGGAGAAGATTATTCAGTTTGCGAAAGAGGCCTATCCCGACGGGGACGTAAGCAAGCCGCTTTGGAAGAAGCGAGTGTCGGAGGATTTGGTGGAGGTTTTGTCGAAGATGGGGCATCCGCCGAAGGAGGCGGTGAGTTTGGACTTAAGGCGATTGGATAATGGGGAAGCGGTTCATATGCCGAATGTGGCGATGACCGCCGAAAATCGGCGGGCGATATTGGAAGGGAATAATCAGGGCAAACCCGGGGCGCCGCGGTAAGCGGGAGATTCTCGAGCCGTGGTTTTTGGGGCGTCTTTATCTGACGAGCGCAAGGCCGAATCGGAAGATCGTGGTTCTCTGGTTGTATGTGAGGAGGGAATCGCCGTAGCCGTTGAAGTATTGTGCGTCGAGTGAGATGTCCATATTGCCGTTGAGAAGTTTGGTGAGCGGATAGGTCAGGTCGAGCTGAATGCTTCCGCGGTTGCCGTCGCGGCCGACGCGTCCGATTGCGGCGAGTTGGAGACTGTCGCGGAGCCCGGCGACGACGCGGAGATCGGCGTAGCCGCGGTATTTTGGCATGTCCGGGTTAAGCGGAAGACCGTCGATGTAGTCGTAAAATTTGGGGGCAAAGGTGAAGAACCAGCCGGCGTCGTTGCCGACGGTGACGATGGGGCGGAGGAAGACGATGTTCATGGATCGATGATTGGGGTCTACCTGGCCGTTGGATTCGTGGCCGAGGCCGAATTGAAGGCCGAGCTGGTCGCCGGGGTCGGTTTTGATGCCGGGGAGGCTTTCGAGATAGTAGAAGACCTCGGGGCGATAGCTGGTGTCGTAAAAGAATGTCTGGTTTATATTGCTGACGTTCCAGAACGACGTCTGCGAATAGGCGAAGTTGAATCCGCGGAAGAAGGGGTGGGCTGTGGCGAGTGAGCCGGTGGGTGTGAAGAGGCGATATCGCAGGCTGAACTGGAACTTGATGTTCGGCGCCTGGGTGCTGCCGACGAAATACATGGGTTCGTAGGGGGCGAAATGGTTGACGAATTCTTCGAGGCCGAATGTTCCACCGATGGCGGGGAAATGTCCGGTGACGGCGGAGGCTTGCTCGGGTTGTGTGGAGGGAGCGGTGGAGGCGATGGTTGTCGGGGCGCTTGTTGGTTGGGAGCTTGGGTTTGCTTCGAGGCCGGTGGGCTGGATGTTGCCTGGGGGTTGCATGGGGGCTGACGGCTTGGTGGCCTGATTGTCCATGAGATCGATTCCGCCTGGGTTTGAGGAGTCATCGTCGTCGACGGGATCGGCGACGAAGCCGAGATCGGCTGCGGAGACGCCGGGCATCGCCGCGATGGCGGGATCGGACGGAGAAAATGGGGTGTCGGAGAACGGTAGAGATTCGTCCTGGGCGCGCGCGGAGCCGCGCGATGCGGCAATCATGAATAGGATCAATCCAAGCTGAAATAGGGGGCGTTTCATTTTAGATGGCCACATTCGCGTTTCTGATCTGTTCACGATTGTTGTCCTTCGACCTCACTGGGTCGATTGTTGAGAGGGTTTAACTTGATAGGGCATATTGTTGCGTAGATCGCCGGTGTTTGGAACCTGCATTCCGGTTGAACGAGAAAAGTTCAGTGGCTGGATTTTGGGTTTCGAGAATGTCGTCGCGAATAATTTGGGCTGCCAACAGGCTGAATGTGATGCCGTTGCCGCCGTAGCCGAGGGCAAAGTGGCAATTGGGATAGGCGTCCATCTGGCCGATGTATGGGAGGCCGTCTTTGGTCTGAGCGAATGTTCCGGCCCAGGCAGTTTCGACTTCGATGTCGCCGATTGGGTACATGCGGCGAAACGCGCGGAGGAGGTTCTGGGTTTTGGCGGGAATGAGGGCGTCTCTTTTTTTGGGGTTCTGGAAGGGTTCGTCCTGGCCGCCGATGATGACTTGGTTTTGGCGCGTGGTTCTCGCGTAGAGATAGGGATCTCCGGTGTCCCAGATCAGCGACTTTTTCGGCCAGAGGCGGCCTGCGGGAATGGGGCGCGTGGCGAGGACGTAGGTGCTGTTNNGATTTCGGGGAATTGCTCAGGGGCTTCGTAGCCGGTTGCCCAGACGACGTGCTTGGCCCGGATGTGACAGCCGTCTTCGGTTAGGTGCATTAGATGTTCGCCGGGGATGGGGAGGAGCGTGGTCTGGGCGAATATTTTTGCGCCGAGGCGTTCGGCGGCGATTAGAAGGTGCTTCGTAAACTTCAAGGGATCGAGTTGGAACGCGACGCGGGAAAGAATAGCTGCCGGACTTCGGATTGAAAAATGGGTGGCGAGTGATTTGCGGTCGAGATATTCGACCTCCAGGCCAAGTTCCTGCCGGGCTTTGGTTTCGGCTTTTAGAAAGGGGATATCTTTTTCGTTTCGAGCGAGATAGAGACTGCTGCGCCGGGCCAGATCGCAGTCCGCGCCGAGATGTCTCACTAATGCGGCGGTATCGGAGATGGCCTTGCGCGATTGCTTGTACGCGGCGTCGGCGTGCTTGCGACCGAGCTTTCGGCGCAATTTTACGAGCGGGGTATCGATGTCATATTGAAGGAGGGCGGTTGATGCGGGGGTGCTGCCGGAGGCGATTTGGCGGCGATCGACGACCACGACGTTCAGCTTGTGCTGGGCGAGATGATATGCGAGCAACGCACCCGTGATTCCGGAGCCAATGATCAACACATCGCATCGGATGGAATCTTGCAACGTGGGGCGAATCAGGCATTCCGTTCCGAGATTGATCCAGAGCGATTGTGCGCTACGAAGATCCATATGAGGAAGGATCGATGGTTTTGCCGGTCAATCGCGCAACTGCATGGCTTCGAGCTCGACCTCGATGGGCTGTGCTTTGCGCGGATACTCAAATTTCTTGCTCGAGAAGTTCGCGAGGCTTTGTGCATCGAAGATTTCGGAATATCGACGCTCGATGGATTTTGCGAACATGAAAAGCATCATGCCTAGGCCGAAGCCGGCGGCGAAGAGGATGAAGGGGATAGAGAAATCGGCGGTTGCCAGATTCATGGTGTGGGTCATTAGTGCGTGCATATGTGCTTCTCCTGAAGAACGAGTATCTCTCTTGAGAGAGATTAAACCGTTATAGAGCGGGCGCAACCATCAGGCGTAGCGTGACGATGGCATGGTGTTTTCCCTGATAGGTGGAGAAGTTCATTCTTTTACGAAGACTTTAATCTGGCTGGGCTCGAGGGTGTCTTTGATTTGGCCGTTCGTCATCTGGAATTGGTGATTTGTCATGTGTTCACGCCATTGGCCGTCTACGAGGCCGCCATTTTCCACAATGAATTCACCGCTGGGGATGTCTTTGAGATTGGCGACTACGACGACTAATCCGCCTACGTCGTTCCATCGCTTGTAGGCGAAGAGTTGGCGATCTGTGTCGGCCAGGACGACCTGGAAGTTGTCGTTCCAGAGAGCGGGATCTTCACGGCGGAATTTAATGAGTTTGGTGGTGAAGGCGTGGAGGTCCTTGTTGTTTTTGTTGGCGAGGAGATTCCAGTCGATCGGTTGCGGCTCCATTGTCAGTGGATTGGCGGCGCCGAATTCCTGGCCCATCCAGATCATTGGAATGCCGGGCGAGGTCAGGAGAATTCCGAGGACGAGTTTTACGCGGCGAAATGCGGCGTCGTCGAATATGTGAACGGTGTCGGCGATGTCGCGGAGGATTCGTTTGTGGTCGTGGTTGCCGAGGAAATTGACGACGTGGTTGCCGCTGCCGTAGCCGTTGGTGGCGGGGTTTAGTCTTTGGGCGAGGGCTTCGAGATTGCCGGGTTGTGCGCCCTGATATTCTCGCTGCATTGCTGTAGCGCGCAGTTGATTGGCGAGTTGTTCGTGCCAGGCGGCGATCATGGGGCCTTTTGGATAGCCGGTGATGGCGGGGTCTTCGGGAATATGCTCGGCGACGGTGAAGAAAGGTTTGCGTTTGGCGATTTTGTTGAAGGCGGCGTCGGTGAATTCGCGGAGGATGTCGAACTTGGCGAGGGCGCGGGTTGCGTCGAAGCGGATGCCGTCGATGTGGAAGTGCTCGACCCAGAACATGATGGATTCGATTACATATTTTCGGGCGGGGAATAGCTTGAGATTTGAATCGTAGTGGTCGTAGTCGTATTTGGGGCCCCATTGCATGTTGGCGGGGTCGGGATTGTTTCGGTGGAACCAGTATTCGTAATCGATCTTGGCNNTTGGCGAGTGGGGCGTCGGCCTCGGCGTGGTTGTAGACGCCGTCGACGAAGACGCGCATGCCGCGAGCGTGGCATTCATCGACGAGGCGACAGAGTTCCTCGGGCGGCCCGTATCCGCTATCGACAGCGAAGAGGCTGCGCAAGTTATATCCCCAGGATTTGCCGGGGAATTCCTTGACGGGCATGAGTTCGACGGCGGTGATTCCGAGATCGCGGAGGTAATCCAGTTTTTCTGTGGTGGCGGCGAAGGTACCTTTTTTTCGGGGGCCTTTTTCGTCGCCTTTGCCGCCGCTGAAATCGCCGACGTGCAACTCGTAGATGATGAGCTGCTCGTTTGTGGGAAGGGGCTGTTCGTCGTGACGCCACTGATAGTCGGTCCAGACGCGTTTGCCGTCCTTGACGCGAAGGATGGTGTTTTCGTTCTTGTCGTTGGTGATGGAAATGGCGTAGGGGTCGAATACTTCCAGCCATTGGTCGAGTGCGAAGTAGCTTTTGGATTTGACGGCAAATTTATATAGATATTCGCCATCGGGAAGCCTGGTGTTAATTCGCCACCAGCCGTCGCTTCCCTTGGTCATGGGCTGGTGTTGCCAGTTGTTCCAACTGGCGGTGAGCTTGACCTCGTCGTTGTAGGGCGCGAAGAGGCAGAGTTCAATTTCGCTGGGTTTGTGATCGCTCATGGTGGAGAAGGCTAGTGACTGGCTGGGGTAAAGAGAAACCCGAAGACCGATGGGGGTTGTGAATCCAACGGTGTTCGGGTTCTCAATTTCACTTCAAAGCATCAGGCTTTAGAGCCAGGAGAGGTGACTCTTGATGCGGTCAACCAACTGTTTGCTGACGGCATCATCACCGGTGGCGCCGACGCGGATCGTCACTTTGCTGACGCTGTCGCCGGACTGGCTGATGTCAATCGTCACGTCAGTGCCCTCGGAGGTTTTGGCCGTCACTTTGCCGTCAACCTTGGAGCCGCTGCTGTTGATATCGGAGAGTTTCAGATCTTCGCACGCCTTTGCGGCGGCGGTGGTTACCTTGTCGGGCGTTGAATCGATATTGGTGCTGTAGGAGCCGAGGGCGGTGGTGGCGCCCGGCTGATCCGTGGAACATCCCGCCTGGATCGAGACAACGGCACCGAGACTCAAGATGGACAGGATAAGAGCTACGATTTTCATATGGTTCTCCTTGTTTTGCCCGGCTTGGCTTTGAGCCTGTTCGGGCAGCGGTATTTTTACGTCAGTCGCCGAATCACATGTTCGGCCGGCCGCGTCTGGATTCTGAGGTTCATCGTCGGCGCATCCATTTGGCTAACATGAAACCGGCGCCGAGCGCGATTAAGGCGCTGGCGTAGGGTCGAGAACANNTCGAGAAGCGATTCGCTCGCCGAAGGAATCGAGGGAGTTGCTTCCCATTTCCTTGAGGTTGGAAATGCCGCGGTGAACGCCTTCGACGGCTTTTTCGCGGACCGCGCTGACGCCGGAATGGCCGGAGTTCAGGGCGCTCTTCACGAGTTTCTTTGAGTCCGAACGAATCTGGTTGAAGCTATCACTCAGCTCCTCAAGGTCTGAGGAGAAAGCCTCTCCGGCCGGGTGTTGCGATATTTTATGTTTAACGGACATAGCGTGTTCCTTTGTAAATGGATTTCAAAAAGAGCTTCCTAGAGCGCCGGCGGAAGCGGTGGCTTGCGACCGCTTATCAGGCCAAACAGCAACCCGACTAATGTCAGCACGATGAAGATGAAGAATAGAATGCGGGCGATATCCGAGGCTTCTCCGGCGAGGTTGCCGAATCCGAGTACCGCGGCGACCAGTGCAATCACTAGAAAAATCAATGTCCAGCGGAGCATATGAGCCACTCTTTCCGGGCCGCCTTTCCCAGTGGCACATCCTGGCGGGCAAACGGATGAGCCACATCATCAAACCACTCTCAACTGCGTGAACATTAGATGATTGGTGGAAATGGCGGGATCCGGGAAATGCTGAGAGAGGGCGTCGATTTTCCCGCAGCAGCTTCATCAGTGGGCGGATGATGAGTCTGCTGGGCAATTGAAGAGTGTGCTTCGGGAGACTGAATTCTTGGAAAGATTTATCAGGTTCGGCCGGGGACGAGATTTTCCAGAGGTGGCGATGACGGTTTTACATCCGGATTGTCGCGAGCATGCTGAAGGAGGAAGGGCTGAACCATTTCGTGAATTTCGGCGATGGCGTCTTTGAGGTTTGTGACCGGATGAACGCGGTGATCACCGGAGAGGCGGTCCAGCAGTGTTTTTGGATGGGTTTTGTTTGTCCATAGTCCGACGGCCGTGGGCAAATCCGGGAAACGGGTGTGGAGCCGTTTGCAGAGATATCTGGAGTGGCCGATGGCCCCGGGCGGAAGGGCGGAGATGGAGACGACCGCGGCTTTTTGTGACTGGATGAGTTCGAGCATTTCGCCGGCGAGCAATGTCTGGGAGGCGGCGGTTGCGCGCTGGCCCTTGAGTTCCAGAAGTTGGGCGAGCATCAGACCGACGATTTCGTCGGCCTGGCTGTGAGCGGGGAGGCAAAGAACGGTGACGACGGAATTGATCGGGACGTTGGCGGCCGGATGCTCTTTCTTTTGGGCTTCGCCCAGTTCTTCGACCAGATCGCGCATGGCCTGGCATAGAAATGTTTCGCAGTCGCCATCGAGCCGACCGGCGTAGCGATCTTTTTCCGCCATGACGAGGGCGGGAATTAGCACATCTTCGTAGACGTGTTCGAGTCCGTGGTCTTTTAGATATTTATGGAGCAACTCGCGGGCTTCTTCCTGATCGAATGACAGCAGGCGCTGATATGTGTGGACGGCTGGTTCGAGCGCCTGCTCGTCGCCGAGCATGACGGCCAGGAATTGGAGTTGAGGGACATATTTGCCTAACACGACCAGGCAGACGGTGAGGGGCGTGGAGAGAAGGAGGCCGACGGGGCCCCAGAGCCAGGTCCAGAAAACGGCGGAAGCGAGAATTGCCACGGCGGACATTCCGGTGCTGGAGCCGTAGAGCCAGGGCTCTATTAAGTTGCTCGTGAAAACTTCCAGTCCGACGTAGAGGCAGACGGTGGCGAAGAAGACGCTTGCGCCGCTGAAGACGGCGAGTGAGAGGATGATGGGGAGGGCGGCGGCGATCCATGGGCCGAGATATGGGAGGAATCGGAGCAGCATCGCGAGGAGTGCCCAGAGGAGGACGTTGGGGAATCGGCCTTCATGGGAATATGCCCCGATCAGCCAAAGGCCGATGCCGACGCAGACGCCATAGATAGCATTGATGGCAGATTGCATCTGCAGGTAATGGGTGATGCGGGTAGCGGCATCGTCGAGAGCTTGAGTGGTGACGTGGAGGCGGGCGTCGCCGACCAACCGGAGAACCCGATCCCTCAAATCCTTGCGGTTGGCGAGGAGAAAAATGACGAAGACCAGGACGAGGCCGAGCGTTGCCAAGGGGCTTAGGACCTGGCCGCTGTATTGTCCGATCATTTGGAACCAGACCCAGGGCTCGGAATATTCCTGGACGACGACGGAGGTCTGCGCGGATGGTTGTGTTTCCGTGTGATCGGCGGCGGATACGGACGTAGCGCCCGTTGGCTGATGGGCGGTGGGGTTTGTGCTGGCGACGGTTTTGAAGGTGGATTCCACGCCGGCGGCGGCGTTTGCGAGTCCGCCGGCAGAGGCGCGCCGTAGGCTGCGTAATTTATCTTGTATGTTTTGACTGTATTTGGGGAGTTGTGCGCCGACCTCGACAAACTGCTGCTCTATGACCCAGGTGATGGCGCCAACCGCGCTGAGGGAGGCTCCCACGACAAGGATGATGGCGAGCCATCGCCAGACGCGTCGGCGTTCGAGCCAGGTTACGGCGGGGGTCAGCAGGAATGCGAGGAGGACGGCGACCGCGAGGGGAACGAGGACGTCGCGCGCGATATAGATGACGGCGACGGCTAGGCAGAGGCTTGGCATCACGCCAAGTTTTGAAACGATGCCGGTGTTTGTTGTTCGGGCCATTTACGTTTTCCAGCGGCGCGGCCTCGCAAATGTGCGACACCGACCGTCAGCCGTTCATTGTACCGCGTATTCGGTTTTGATGACGATCGGCAACGTCTGCCTTCGGTTTTTCAGCCCATTCGAGCAGGAGCGCCGCGAGGTTGGACGTCGCGACGACTCCTGCTTTGGTAAAGGAGGGGCTGGGTTTAACGTTGCTTAAGCTACACAGCGTTATCTCCTAAAACCGGTCAGGCCACGATCAGGAACGGTTGCTCGCAATACGTTGGCTATGTGATCGTCCAGTGGCGAATCCCGACCGCGGCGCCGGATCAGGAATGCTTGCCACGTACGCCGAACATCAGCATCAGCAGCCCGAGAACGCCGGCGGCGATTCCGCCGATGATGTACCACATGGTGTCCTGGGTGAATCTGCCGGAGAAGGTATTGCTCACCTGGTCGGCGACCGAGTGAGAGGAATTCATCCCGACGATAAGCAGGACGATGCCGAGGACTAGAAGCACGCCGCCGAATATTACCTGGGATTTCATGACTGACTCCAATCTGTTTGACTGAACGATTTAGTGATCCGGGCTATTTGCCCAACAATTTTGCGACGATGAAGATGACAAAGGCCCCGCCGACACCTCCTCCGAGAAGCATGTAGATGATCGAGTATCCGATTGCCGCCATAGGCAGGGCCGAGTGGATGAACATTTCGTTTCTCCATGTTAATAGCCATTTCGGACTTTCATTTGGTTGTCCGACTGTTCGAGGGTGATGATGACAGCATCGGATTACGGGTGTCATCAGGCGGCTTGCCGAACCCACTGTCGAGCATGGGAGGAGGGGCCATGGGGGAAACCCTCATGGGGGTGATTTATTGTGAGGTTGGATGGGTGGCATGGCATAGGGGATGGTCCGATTCGCCGATCATCTGATGCCCTAGGCTGCGGCACTACGGCAACCCGATGCACGACGCGGCTTGGCTGAGGTATTCATGAAAGCCGTCGTTGGATATGTCTTTAACAGTTAAGGAGACGACTATGGGCCTCATTCTTCTTATCGTTTTGTTTGTACTTCTGATCGGCGCTACTCCGGCGTGGCCGTACAGCAGGGAGTGGGGGTATTACCCTAGCGGGACGCTGGGGACGATCCTGGTGATTCTGCTGATTTTGGTGTTGCTTGGATTTATTCCGGCGCGATTCTAAACGAGAGTCTATGCACGATGGGCCGGCGGACCAGGCATTGGCGGTTGTTACGCCTGCCTGGGTCGCCGGCATTTTTTTGGATTGATTGATCAAGAACGGGGTTTGGCGGTGAAGAGGGAACGGACGACCTCGAGAAGTTTTTCCGAGGAGCCGCCTTTGGTCAGGTAGACGGTGGCGCCGGCGGCCCGCATGGCCTTGGCCATGTCTTTGTCTTCGTGCATTGAGAGCCCGATGATTCGGGTCTGTGGGAACTCGCGGGAGATTTGGGCGGCTGCGTGGACGCCGTTTAGTTTAGGCATGCTGACGTCGAGAATGACGATATCGGGTTTCAGTTTACGGGTTAACTCGACGGCTTGCTCGCCTTANNGGCTCGCCGTCGGCGGCTTCGCCGACCACTGTCAGATCTGGGTCCTGGGAGAGAAGATGGATCATTCCTTCGCGGAAGAGTTGGTGATCGTCAGCCACGAGTACGCGAGCGGGTCGATCCAAAACTGTGGTGAATGGCGGACGATCCTGGGCTGCTGTGGAATCGCCGCGGGCAACGGGGGGCATCATGCGAACGCCGATCGGGACGGACAATTCCATTCGCGTTCCCTGGCCGGGGGCGCTGGTGGCATTAAGCAATCCGCCGATGAAGCCTAGGCGCTCGCGGATGCTGAAGAGGCCGAAGGAGGCTTCGCTGTTGCGACGGTCGGCGTTGAGTTCGAAACTGTTAAAGCCCTTGCCATGGTCGGCGACGACGAGGCTGAGTAGGCCTTCGGAGGACATTGTGATGCTGACCGAGGCTTGTTTGGTGTGGGCGTGTTTGACGACGTTGAAGAGGAGTTCCCGGGCGCATTCGAAGAGGAGGGTGCGGATCTGTTCGCTTTCCGGCTCGGCGGCGGGCTCACTGCGCATGGTTATGCGAAGGCCGTAATCGGCTTCCATTTTTCGGGAGAGCCACTCCATTGCGGGAATCAATCCGCCGTCGTTGAGAAGTGGGGGACTGAGCTCGGTGGCAAGGGTTCTTGAGGCGATGAGCGCCTGCTCTAACAGGTTTTCGGTCTGCTTGAGGGATTCGATGGCCTTGGTTTCACTGATGGTGCGCCTGACCAGGCCGGTTTTGAGTTTGGCGGCGGAGACGAGCTGCTGGAAATGGTCGTGGAGCAATTGAGCGAGGCGCTTTCGTTCGCGCGATTCGGTGTCGGCCAGATCGAGGGCTAGGGCACGAAGCTGGCGAGAGCGGGATTCGGCTTCGGCGGTGCGTTCCTGGACGCGCTTTTCGAGCGTTTCGTTAAGCGTGCGCAGTTCGGCTTCGCGCTGGCGAAGGGTGGCTTGTGTTTCTTTCATTGGCGCCAGGCCGAACACCAGGGCGACGCCTTCGTTGGGCCTGCCGGCATCGAGGCTTCCCGCGCTCATCAGGACGGGGACTCGACTGCCATCTTTATGATAGAACTCTTTTTCGAAAGGCGGGCACCTGCCGAGTTGCTTCATCTCGTTCCAGGATTTTTTGTCCGCCTCCTCCCATTCGGGCGGGGTGAGATCGCGCCAATTGAGTCCGTTGGCATCGTAATCCAGGCGCGTGACGCCGATGAGGTTGAGGAACGCGTTGTTCGGATCGCTGAGGCAGCCGTCGGTGTTGNNGAGCTGGTTGGATTCATACAGGCGGCGGAAACGGTTTTCGCTGACGGCGGCGGCTTCCCGCATTCGGACGGTGTCGGTGACATCGGTGAGAGATCCGATCCATTCGCAGACCTGGGAATCATCATCTTTGATCGGGACAGCGCGAATGAGCATGTGGAAATAGTCGGCGTCCTTACATTTCACCCGCNNGTGCGCCAGAGTTCAGCGGTGTAGCCGCGGTCGTCGGGATGAACGGCGTTCAGCCAACCTAGTCCGCGGTAGTCTTCAAATGGCTGCCCGGTAAAGCGAGCCCAGGCGGGTTGTTCAACGATGAAGCAACCCTGGGGATCGGTTTGCCAGACAACAGATGCTGTCGCCTCCAACAGCAGACGATAGCGTTTTTCGCTGTATCGTATGGCGGCTTCGGTGATGCNNAACTCCAACCATTTTTCCGGAGGAATCGCGAACAGGAGAGACCGTTGTGGAAACGTCGATCCGTCTGCCGTCTTTCGCGATGCGTACGCTCTCAAATTGGTCGGTGCATCCTTTTTCCTCAAGGCGCTTGAAGATAGCCTTCCATTCATCCGTGCGATCGATCGGCGCGAGGGAATTGATAGATTTGCCCAGCATCTCGGCGGCCGTATACCCGAAGAGCCGGGCGGCGCCGTCGTTCCAGGTGCGGTTGCGGCGGAACACCTCCAGCAGTGCGTCGGCCGCCTGTTCCCGCTGGTCCATGGCGTTCAGCGCGGTGGCCAGGTCGTAGCGTGCCTGGTGGTCGGCCGGATCGGCCGCCAGCCGTGCCTCCAGCGCCGTGAGCTGACCCTTGGCGGCGCGGCCTTCCTCGGCCAGCGCCAGCGCC
>PMAK01000071.1 GCA_003153655.1 Phycisphaerales bacterium | reverse complement strand
TCCTTGCGGATGTAGGTCAGCTCGTAGATGTCCTCGATCCCGCGCGAGGCCTTGAAAACCAATGCTTCAAAACCCGGCGTGATGGGGGTGCCAAGCTCGACGCTCAGGGCCTTGGCTCGCGTAATCACTTCCTGCGGATCAGATAATGTCGGCCGGCGTAATCTTGTTCATCGCCTCGGCAGCCGTGTAGCCCAACATGCGCTCGGCGCCGACGTTAAATATCTGGATGACGCCCTTCTAATCGGTGGCAATCCTTGAAAAATTGGCGCTGTTGAAGATCGCGCTCTGCAACGCACCGGCTTTGAGGATCGCTTCTTCCCGCTTTCGCGGGGTTACCTCTTCCATTGCGGGGGTCGGCAACGTAGTACCAGATCCACTGGCCGAAGCATCTTCGGCCGTGGGCAGCGCAATGGACGTGGCTCACATCCTTTCAAGCCTCAAACGCGGCCGACAATGTTGGCGGGCTCGCGTGGCGCGGCTTCGATATCAGCGAGAAGCGAGCAAGTATCAATCCCGTTTGGGCCGTGATGGCATGCGATGCTGGGTCTGGTCCCGGCTAAAGAGCGGAACGAGTTCGCCGCGATGAGGCGTATCCAGCCGCGGCTTGGCTCCGCTCTGAATATCCCGGCCGAGCGTGATCCAATCCTCGGTCGTCCGCAGGCCGCTGTCGGCGTACATCCTCAAAACCCCGTCGTATTGATTCATGGTAATCTCCGTTAGTAATTCAATTTTGTAATCAGAAATTAAGTCGAGCGCCGGGTATGTTCATCCAAAGTCTTATTGGCGGCGCGGGCGATCTCGTCGGCTGCTGTATTCGCAAGATTCGTTGCTTTATCTTTCGCCCTGTTAGCGGCATGGGTGGCTTCATCCGCCGCTTTGTTCGCCGCTTTCGCACGCTCGTCGGCGGCCTTGTTGGCTGCCCTTGTGCGTTCATCCGCAGCCTTGTTTGCCGCCTGGGTCGCGGCCTGGTCTTCTGGAGACTTCATTGTTTCACCCTCATTTGCGTTTCCACCATGCGCCTATAACCGCGCCCAGCGCCGCGGCGATAAGCAGCGATGTTTTCGGATTCGCGCGAATGGAAGACTCGAAGCTTTTTTCCAAGGAGCAAGCCTGATCACGGGTACGATTGAAGGAATCGCGGGCATATTGACCGACTTCTTCATATGTGTCTCCGACAACGCCGGCGGCGCGGCCGGCGGCTTCTCGCGCGGTATGAGCGGCGCTGCGGACGCTTACGCTTACGCTCTGGGCTGCGGATCGGATGCCGTCGGCAACGTTGTCCACAACATCCGCGGCCTGGTGCGCTATTGTTTGATCATCCTGTTGATCCATCATTCACTCCAAAAATATAAGGGCCATTTCGAGTCAAGTCAGCGTCGAAGCCGGAAAACATTTATAGGCGTCCCATGAGCATCAGGATGATGACGATGAGCAATATAAGTCCCAAGCCTCCGCTGGGGGCATAACCCCAATTGCGGCTGTGGTTCCATCTGGGCAACCCACCGACCAGCAGAAGAATCAGAATAATCAGTAATATCAATCCCATAAAAGTCCTTTCGAGGTTTCAGAAAAAGTGCGGCCGTGCAGGCATCGCGCTAATAGTCCAGCGGAAGAAAAATCTGCACGACAGCAATTTGCGTTACGCTTTGATTCACAATTTTGGTGCTGCGGTTCGTCCTTTCGCCACCCAGGTGTTTGCGCGTTTCCCGAGGGCGCGCCGAGTCAACGCCGCCAGGTCATCCTGCCGAACAGGACCAGAGACAGTCGCGGCTCGGTTATCGGCGTTCATCAAAAGACTTCTTGGAAATGTGAATCGGTCCCATGAATGGCCATCGCATTTTGGGCAACGGGACGGCGGCGCCATCGCGTCTATGGAATCAAAGCCGCACGCGCGGCATTGCAGCCGATAAGGAAACACAACGCCCCGCAATCCATTCGACGGGTGGATTTCTGATGGTTGTTCATTGAATCCGAATCGTTCCATTGCAATAGACATCTTGTCTCCAGTTCTAATTTGCCCTGTCATCCATTGGGCAACGTTCTAAACGCACGGTTGCACTCCTCAGACAGCCGCTTTCCATCGCCAACCATGCCAGACCAATAGTGCGACGACGGCAGCAATAGCGGCGAACACGAGACTTTTCGGGTTGAATAGAGGTCACGGCGCTTCCGCTGATCAGGCTGTAAAGCCAACCGCCGATCAGGCCTCCCAAAGCGCCCAGGCCGATGCCCATGCGAGGATCGTCTCCGCGCAAGCTGACGATTTTGCTGGCGATGAATCCAGCGATTGTTCCCAGCACAACCCAGCCGATGACGCCCATCAACATGGTGCAACTCTCGTGAGAACCGATTCTTTGTGAAACAAAAAAAGCCGACGCAATTGAATCCCAAGGCATGGGGATTCGATTGCGTCGGCTTACTCGTTAACGGGTCTCCCGGCCGGTGGCCGGATTACCCTTTATTTAGTCATCCGAAGACTTCAATATTCTGCCGGGAGCTGGTTTATTTCATGCTCCACAAGCGCGAAGCATACGTCTCCCGCGCGACGAAGCAAGTGTAATTGTAGAAATATTCTGTATACTGGTTGGCCTAATGAAGACCCAGGGCGAAATTGAAAGTGCTGTTTCGGAAGGTATGAGCCGCTTCGAACAAGAATACATGGGCCGCGGTCCGAAGGACGTTCATGCGCACTTGGTGAGCGATCTGCTTGTCGTGCGCCTCAAGGGTGTTTTGACCGCGGCCGAGCAGCATCTGGTCAAGACACTTCCCACTGAGAAAGGCAGAGATCTGCTCAAGCAGGTTCGGAGCCATTTGATTGAGATCGCGCGGCCGACCATGGAGGCGATGGTGGAGGGGATTACCGGCGTCAAAGTGGTGAGCCTGCATCATGACATCAGCACAGTGACCGGCGAAGAGGTCGTGCTGTTTACACTTGCCGAGTCGCCACTATTCCGTGAGATTAAGAAAAGATAAGTCTTCTGAGTCGGGGAGTCAGTCGAAAATGCTGTAGGGGCCAAAGAGGGGTATTTCGTCGATGCTTTTTCAAGTTCTATATTATGTGTTGCTATTTGCAGTTTAAAGGTCTAGGGTTAGCTGTGATGCGGCAGCGAAGGCTTCCGCATATGGGATAAATATAGCTCGTCGGACGACTAAATAAACGGCAACCCGCTTCATCGGGAGGTCGGTTGCAGAGTAAGCCGGCGTAGTCGAACACCTCAGGGTGTTCGACTACGCCGGCTTTTTTTCGCCTTTGGCGAAGACGGCGTTTGAAATGAAAACAGATAAACAACTGAAAAACGACGTGATGGAAGAACTTCGATGGGAACCCAGCGTGACTTCGAGCGATATTAAAGTCGCTACCCAAAATGGGGTCGTGACATTGAGCGGCACGGTTCCGCACTACGCCGAAAAATGGGCCGCCGAACGGGCGACTCAGCGGGTGGAAGGAGTTAAGGCGATCGCCGAAGAGATGGAAGTTCATCTGATCGGGGTTCATGACCGCAAGGATTCGGAGATCGCCCAGGCCGTCGTGGATTCTCTGAGGTGGCACGTGTGGGTGCCGAGCCACATCCAGGCGACCGTCGAAAAAGGACATGTGACGCTGACAGGGAGCGTCAATTGGGGATACCAGCGTAACGCTGCCGAGGACACCGTGAGCTTTCTCTCCGGCGTCAAAGGCGTATCGAACAACATCGTCCTCCAGCCGAGTGTTCAGGCCACGGCGGTCAAGGACGCGATCGAAAAGGCTCTCTGCCGCGATGCAGAGATCGATGCCGACCGCATCAATGTTTCGGCCGACGGCGGCAAGGTCACGCTCGCCGGGATGGTCAGTTCCTGGAATGAGCGAGAAGAGGCTGGGCTGGCCGCCTGGAGCGCGCCCGGTGTGACTGAAGTCGAGAACGAACTCGCGGTGTCGTGCTAAGCAACAATCTCACGGCTGCATCAATGCCGGCGCTATTTGCCGGCAGAAATGAATGTTATGCCTCAATCCACTCAAACGATGACCCAGCAGATTGCCGAAGCGGCAACCGACTTCCAGCGGCAACGGACCGGCCATGCACCGAAATCGGTGAGCGTGGTGCTCAGTGGCGACACGCTCGTGGTCACGCTGCACGGAGCACTATCGCCGGCCGAGCAGACCCTGGCGCAACAAAGCTTGGAAGGGGCCGCGAAGGTGCAGGAATTTCATCGGCAGTTATTTCTGACGGCATCTGATACGTTGAGCAAGGAAATTAAGCGGATCACCGGAATGGACGTGCGGGAAGCCGCCGCCGAAGTGAAGCCGGCCACGGGCGCCGTCGTCCAGGCGTTTACTACCGGCACGATGGTGCAGGTGTTTTTGCTCTCTGAATCTTTGCCGACGGATACCTGGCAAGGGGACGGATCGGGTAAGCTAGTCAAACAACAAGAATCGGTTTGATCGCCGGATTTGTATTCGGCGGGAGTCGGCCGCCAGACGGCATTGGGAAAATTCAATATGCAATCACAGTTGTCAGGTTCTCATCAGAAGATTTACGAACGGATTTGTCAGCAGCCGATGCCGCATAATTTGCAGTGGCGGGAGGTGTGGGCGATGCTCAGCGCCATCACCGATGCGAAAGTGATGGAAGATGACAAAGGAAATCTGAAGGTCACGCGGAACGGCCAAACGCTGATGCTGCATCGTCCGCGCGGCAAGGATTTGGCCGACAAGAAAGAATTGATGCAGGTGCGTCATTTTCTCGAGCGATCCGGCACTATCGCGCCAGCACCCGCGGCGAACGGGACGCATCTCCTGGTGGTGATTGACCACCGGGAGGCCCGGATCTACAGCACGGAATTGCATGGAGCGGTTCCAAAGCGGATCGCGCCTTATGATCCGTTCGGGTTTGGCCGGGATTTGCGTTACAACCAGGATGATTCGAACGGTCAGCGCAAGCCGGAACAGAAGAGTTTTTATGAAGCGGTGACGAAGACTTTGCGTGGGGCTCAGCAGATTTTATTGTTCGGAACCGGGACGGGAGCGAGCAGTGCGATGGAGCATTTATTGGCTGAGTTGAAGCGGAACCACCAGGATATAGCCGTGCGGGTTGTCGGGTCGAAGGTGGTGAATGAGCATCATCTGACGGATGACCAACTGCTGGCGAAGGCTCGGGAGTTTTTTGTTGCGGTTTGATGGATGCTGTTTTGGGGCGTGGAGTGGGTTTTCCGGATCGGGACGGCACACTTTCGTACACTATCGGACACTTTTCGCGGTTTTTGCAAGTAATCACTAACTTTTTGTTTGTTTAATGCGAAATATATTTCGTGGCGCTTCGATCTACCGCGATTGAGGGGGCGGCGATGTTTTGGAACTGCGCGGAAGTGTGTCGCCGAAGTCATGGCGTCTGGCGGATTATTCAGACGCGTTGGTCGTTTACGGGTAAAAGCGGAACGCGGAGCCATCTTTGGCCATAAGCCAAGACGACCCCTTTTTGTCTTCCGAAGGGGGCACTAGGAGACGGCAGAACCAAGTGAAGGGAAGACGCTTTTAATTGATAAGATACGTCGGCCGGTCATAATAGTGACCGGTCGAGACTTTGGCGGCATTGTCAAAGTCGGCATTTTCCGACGCCATACCCCACGCCGCGAAGCGATCAATGGGGTCTAAGAAGCGATAGGCCTTGGCTTATGTCGCAACCGACGCCACTTGTTCGGCCTAGCACGTGGTTTCGCGTCGCCCTCTGCTTTTCGGTGGCGGTGATCTTGTGGTCCGTTCCAGTGTTGTGGTATTTGTTTAGCGCCAGTTCTCCCGTCAATATGATGGACGCGAAAATCGGATATGGTTTTGCGTTGGGCCTTGGCTTCATGCTATTTGTACTTTTTGGTCTGGTTTTCGCAATCGGGGCTTTTCGCCATATGAATAGATTGCTCGCTAAACGACCGCCACCATAATCACCGAGCCCCTCGGATTGCCATTCTGGATGCCTTGAGGAGTGGGAACGAGTCTCTAGACTCTAAACACCGCGCCCATTTTTTTGCCCAGCAGGCTGTTGGCGGCTAACAGCGTCAGGCTTAATAGGAGCATGGCCCAGACGCCGAGGGCGCTGGCTATGTAGATGCCGTCGCCTAATCTTTGGAAGAGTTCCAGTATCGCGCGGGTGATCGGGAAGTAGGCGGCTTTTTGGGCGAGGATGATTGAATCGCTGACCTCCAGCATTGCGAAGGCGAAGGCCAGGAGTGAGCCGGCGATTAGATTGGCCAGGATCAGAGGGATGGTGATTTTTCGCAGGACCGTGGTGCGGGTTGCGCCTAAATTCGCGGCGGCTTGTTCTAAATCTATCGGGGTTTGTTCCAGGCCGGCCGCGGCGGCGCGGACGATGTACGGCAATCTTCTCGCGGCGTAGGCGATTATTAAAAATACGACCGGCATTTCCTGGACGTTTAGCCAGAGGGGGAGATTTCGGCCGTATTTTTGCTGTAGGGAGACGCTGACGGCCAGGTAGCCGAAGGCCAGGACTAAGCCCGGCACGGCCAGCGGGAGCATGGATAGCGCGTCGATGAAGCCACGATCAACCAGCTTGCTGCGGACCGCGATGATGGCGACGCCCAGGCCGACGAATAACGCTGTGGCGGTGGCTAGCGAAGCGTATAGCGCCGAGTGGGCGACCGATGGCAATGCCAAGTCGTCTGTTAACGCGGCGAAATAGTGGGATGTGGTGAAGCTGGTGGGGAGGATTGAGCGGTACCACTGGCCAGTGGTGGTGATGCTGATGAGGATGATGGAGATGTGCGGAAGCAGAGCGAGCACGAGGATGAGGATGAAGGGGATGCAGGCGGCGAACGCACGCGGGCCGCTTAGGCGCTTGGGAGTGAGAGCGATGGAGGCTTTGGTCGCGGCGGTGTCATACGAGCGGCCCAGTACGACTTTTCCGATTAGATAGAGCGCTGCCGCGACGGCCAGCGTTACGACCACCAGTGCGAAGGGGAGCGGGTTGTCGGCTACATCTGTTAGTTGCTGGAAGATTTGGACGGGGGTGATGGTTTGGAAGCCGAACATTAACGGCGTGCCGAGTTCGGTGAAGCTCCAGATGAGGGTGAGGGTGCAGCCGGCGAATATTCCCGGGCGGATCAGGGGGAGCGTGATGCGGCGGAAGACGGACCAGCGGCTCGCGNNATGGCGGCGGCTTGTTCCATTGTGGGGTCTATGTTTGCTAACGCGGCCTGGAGATTTAGCAGAAGTACGGGATAGAGGTGTAGGGTTTCGATGAGGATGATTCCGAAGAGACGGAAGCGGCCGAGCCAATCGAAGCCTGCGCCTTGGCCGTAGCCGAGCAGGACGCTGAGCGGGCCGAGTCGGCCGAGGATGAGGCGCATGCCGATCGCGCCGACGAATGGGGGGAGGACCAGCGGGGCGAGCATCAGGCCGCTGAGAAGTGCGCGGCCGGGAAATTCGTAGCGGACGCTCAGGATCGCCAGCGGCATTGAGATGAGGAGGCAAATGGTCGTGACGATGACAGCGACGGCCACGGCGTTGATGAGGCCGCGGAGAAGCTGGGGATCAGTGAAGATCAGCTCGACGTATTGGAAAGTGAAATGGCCGGTCTGGGAGGTGAAGCCGCGGACGACGACGCGGTAGATCGGATAGATGAAGAAGAGGGCGAAGAACGCGTAGAGGAAGAGGGAGAGGAGGCGGTGGGACGCGCGGGTGGAGAGTTGCGACATGGTTATTGCCCCCCTGCCACTGAGGCTTCGCCTGCCGCTGCTTCTGTAGCGATTCTTTGATAGTGATCCGCGAAACGCTGGGACCAGGCTAGACGCTGGCGGGCTTTCCAGAGATCGAGGTCTTCGGTGTGGTCGGATTCGATTTGTTTGCGGGTGGCGATTTCTTTTGTCACGTCGGCGCGGGTGATGGGCAGATCGGATAAATCGGCGAGCAATTTTGCGCGGCGGGATTCATCGCTAATCGCGAGAATGGTTGTGTAAGCGTTGCGGAGATTATCTCCCTGATCGATCCAGGCGGAGGCCCAGATTGGGGGGAGTTCGGATTGGGTGGCGAGCCAATCGGCGCGCTGGTTGAAGCCGCTGGCGCTGGTGAAATAGTTGAGATCATCTGCCCAGCCGGTGCGGTTGGCGTAGACGCTTTGGCGGATGGGTGAGCGGCGGAGCGATCGATTACGCGGGCCGTTGGGTTGTCCCGGTTTTAGTATCCAAAGTTGCTGACCCTCAGGGCTGAGAAGGAATTCCACGAAATGCTGGGCGAGTTCGAGTTGTTTGCCGTGCGTGCCGTAGAGGATGGCGATGGGGTCTGGGGTGATGGCGGTGGCGGCGCGTGGGGCGACGAAGGTTTCGCGATCGGGGCCGACGGATTCTTCGGTGACCCGGCCGTAGAAGTCGATGGCCATTCCGGCGGCGGCGTCGCCGCTGGCGACATCATTCGGCGGCTGGGCGGCGGAATCGGTGAAATAGCGGGCGTTGGCGGCGATGAGAAGAAGTTGCCGCATCCCATTTTTCCAGCCGGCGTCGAGGGCGATTTGATATTCAGGCGATGCTTTTAATTGAGCCGGCGGCCTATTGTGATTTTGTGGGAGATTGAAAAAATCCGTCTCCGCGTCGGCCATGGCGCGCTCGATGATCGTCATGTAGGTAACGGTGGCGGTGCCGCTGTGGGTGGGATCGGCGAGTGAAAGGCTGGCGAAGAGTTTGGGGTCGGCGAGGTCGCTCCACGTTTTTGGCGGCGGGAGATTCAGAGAGCGATAGAGATCGGGGTTAAAGATGATGCCAAAACTGCTGAGGCAGACGCCGACCCATTGGGGCGGCAGCAGTTTGCCGGAGGGGTCTTTGGATTGGTCGTAGAGTTTTACGCCGGCGAGCGCGGGCTGGGGGAAAACCTCGGCGAGCAGATGGGGATCTAGATTGAGCGGGTGAAGGATTCCGAGGGGTTTTAGCTGGGAGTTGAAATAATAGTCGCCGCCGCCCCAGACGAGGTCTATGCCGATGTTGATCTGGTTTTCCGGCGGAAGCTGGCCGTGGTTTGCTTCGCGGAGGGCGCGGTATTTGAGGTCGAGTTCGCGGCGGATGTCGTTGGTTCCGCCGGGCGTCAGGTATTCGAGATCGACGGGATAGCCGTAGGTTTTTTGGTGCCAATCGGCGAAAGCCCAGCGGAATTCGTTGCGGATGTCCTGGGCGTGGGGGGTAATGATGACGATGCGTTCGGTGGAGCCTGACACAAAAATCGGATGCCAGACGCCGCGAAGCGCATGAGCGGCCAGGGGTGCGATCAGCAGTACAACAAAGGCGATGATGAATCCATATTTGCGCATGCGATTCATTCGGGGAGGACGAGGCAGTCGCGGACGTCGATCTCCAGATCGACCTGGGGCCGGATATCCAGCAGCGGCGGCGAGCAGCTTACGCGGATGCGGTGGCCGTCGATTTCGAGCGTATGTTCGGAGACCTCGCCGAGGAAAGTGGTTTCGATCCACTGGGCCGAGAGGTGATTCGCATCAGGCGATTTTGGGGAATCGGGACTCACGATGCGAATCCGCTCGGGCCTGATGCTGACCACGGCGGTGTGCGGCGTTCCATCGGGAAATGGAGTGGCGCGAAGCGTGCCGATCGTCGTGCGGACGGTAACGGCGTTCGGGGTTTCGTCGAAAAGCTGTCCGGTCATCAGGTTGGTCTGGCCGACGAAGTCCGCGATGAAGCTGCTGCGCGGGTTGGAATAGAGATCGGCGGGAGAGCCGATCTGGGCGATGCGGCCGTCTTTCATGAGGACGATTCGGTCGGCGATGGAGAGGGCTTCTTTTTGGTCGTGGGTGACGTAGAGGGTGGCTANNTTGCTGCTGGCCGCCGGAGAGGGCGTTGGGTTTGCGGTCTGCATAGCGATCCATCTGGACGAGATGGAGGACTTCATCGACGCGTTGCTTGCGGGCGTTTTCGGAGTTGGATTGGAGCTTCAGGCCGAAGGCGACGTTTTNNCCGCAGCCGCTGGGGCCGAGGAGGAAGAGGAGTTCGCCGGGGGAAATTTGGAGATCGATGCCGTCGAGGGCGGTCGTTGTTCCAAAACGTTTGCTGATATGCTCCAGTGCGACTGAGGTCATGGGCGGTGCGAATTGTAATCAGAAAATATGAGGATACTGTAAAAGGGGTGAAGAAATTAACTTGTTCGATGGTTTTGGCGATTGCGGTGTTTGCGGCGGACGCTGAACGATTTGACGCTGGATAAGGATCATCGGCAGCGGGCGGATCAGATCATCGATGCGGTTTCGCATGATATGCAATATCTGATGGGGGAGGTTCAGGCTGGGCGGATGCCGCCGGCGCAGCGGATCGCGGCTGTGCCGATGAATCTGCAAATTGCGCGGGCGAAGCTGACGG
>PMAK01000259.1 GCA_003153655.1 Phycisphaerales bacterium | reverse complement strand
TGCAATCAGATGCAATTCCAAAGCTGGTGCCGGATCGCCGACCGTCAGAGGAAACATGATGCGCAAACTGTGATTCGCTCTGTCGTTGCCCCTGACGAGTTCCAGAAACAACGGGTGGAGTTTTGGAATTCCCGCTGAGCGCTTTTGCTTCCTTGTTAGGAAAGCTTCGCACCTTTATTCTTCACACAACGTGGATCGGGCGGTATCACATGAAGCCAACCCTTGGATGGACGATGCTGTCGCGCGAAGAAATGCGACAGGTAGAGCGTTCGCTCGCCAACAGCGAGCAGGACACTCGTGATGAAATCGGTTTTCTGCTAATCCACCAGGGATTTGCCGACCGCTTTTTCCCTGGCACATCTGTACTCCACACGCGCGTCCGATACGTTCTTTTCGTCCCCTGGATTTACGACGGACTCGCACGAGCCCGTCGGCGTGGACGCGATCTAGAGGGCACCCTCCGAGACCAACTCCTCGACCTTGCTCGTCGATTGAAGGAACTTGGACACGAAAGGACCGGTGTGATCGGTGGTGACGTCGTGCATCTCAATCGCCTCTCGACTCAGCCGCCGGATAGAGTCTATTGGACGGCGTTGAAAACATGGGGGTTGCTCTTGTCGCACATCGACTCATCGAGCGATGCCTTGCGCCGTATCGAAGCCCGAACACATCGCGCGCAGCAGGATGATGACGGAGGCCAACTCGACGATTCTGAAACAACGGAGGTTTTTGCCGGGCTGCTTCCGACCCCCGCTCGCTGGGAAAATCCGAACGCACCGTTGAACTTCGCACTTGAGACCGGTGAACGACATTATTTGCGTGAAAAGCTTCGTAATGTCCGTCGCCCGGACGGAGAGCTGTCACTGCTCGCGCATCTCGTCATCAATAATGCCATGTTCGCCTTGGAGCCGGATTTGAGGCTTCCCGCCAGCCTCGACCAATATGCCGATGACGCAGATCGGAAAGCGCTCGCTGTCGCCCGAGATGCCGCGCATCTGGCGGCAATCGGCCGCATGGTCTATGGCGCTTTGGTTGAGTCACTGCGCGAAAAGGAAGGGGTATCGACCGAGCGCACCTTTCGCGATCGATTGGTTGGCGGCTTCGCCACGCATGGGGAGGCCGCGAAGCGATGCAATCTCGCCGTGGCCGATAGTTTCCTGCCGAAAATGTCGTCATTGGTCCGCGATGTTTTACGCCAAACACAGGAGTTCGTGCGAGCCGGCGATCCGTTTGAGTTTTATAAGCTGCAATCGTGCTATCGGGACGCGGAGGTCGATCGAAAGACCATCCGCCGCGCACGACTGGCCGAATCCGCACATGCGAAAGACCGTCGATTCGAGTGGGAGCCCGACCGCTACAAAACACCCCCATTGCACTACCGCTGGTCCGTTGTGCATGACGTGCTTAACGACCTTCACGGCTAAACAATGAAAACCGGTGGCTGGCCATGGATGTCTTTCTCCGAAGTGCTCAGGCCCGAACCGGGCTGGCAGGTGGACCACGCCGTTTTGACGACTTATTCCACAGATCTTGTCGTTCTCGTTNNTACATCGCTGATTTCGCTCTCAGGAAGCAACCTCGATCAGCGCGTAAAAGGAACCCGAGTGGAACTCGTGCGGGCGATTGAATCGTTGCGCGGCCGCGTCCGCGTGCTGGCTCAATCGGGACGTGTTGCGCTTCCCGGGGCACCGCGTGCCATTTTGGGATTGATGGATCAGTTCCTGGTTGAAATCAAAGCGAATGAAGTGACGCATTCATGGCACCCGAAAGCCGCTTTAGTTCGCTATACAGCGGTTGGGAGCCCAGATGACTTCCAGTGGCGACTTTGGATTGGAAGCCGCAACCTGACCAGTGCGATGAACTGGGAAGCCGGTTTGGTCATTGTCAGCCGGCCCGATGGACGTGGCCAAGAGGTCATCGGAGTCCCAGAACTCGCCCGTGCGCTGGCTGAGCGCGCTGATCTCAAAGGATTTTCGGCTGCGTCAGTTGCGCAAGAGCTCGCTCGTCTAAAATGGGAATGCCCATCCGGCGTACAGGTGCGTTCCGTTCGTCTACTTGGCCCACAACTAGACCGAGGGCTTCCAGAACAAATGATCGACGCAAATGAGGTCTGCTTGGTCAGCCCATTCCTCGATCTCTCCACCGTGAGGGCGCTCGGCAAATGGGGCAGCAGAAACGTCCGGCGCACGATCCTGTCAACTCCCGCCGCCTTGGATGCCGTTGTGGCGTCAGATGCCACCGCATTCGTCGGGCACTTTCATGAAGTGCTTCGATGTGGCCGTCCCGAACTCATTACCGAGGGTTCCGATCCACTAACTGATGCGCCTTCCGGCGCAATTGAAACTGCGGAGGGCGAAGAGCTGCCTCCGTCTGGTCTTCACGCCAAACTTCTCTACGTCGCTCGCGGAGCTGATCGACGATTATGGCTCGGAANNATCGTGACCGAGCTTGCGCTTGGGCTAGAGCCCGCCGCAGCATTGCTAGACTTCATTCGCGACGGCGAATATTACTCACCAAATCCCGACGATCCGGAAGACACCGCAGAAGAAAAGGCTTTGGAACATGCCCGGAATCATCTCTGCGGCACGTGGCATCCGACGCAACGGATCGTGGGAAACGACTCGATAGTCTTGAGTGGAGAGCCGCCATCCTTTGACGACTCCGCCATCAGGATCGAAGTCGCGGCACTCAACCATCCGTGGATACTTTGGCCACGAGAAGAACGTAGCCTGTCGCTTGGGACAGTGCCGTTGGCACAACGCACCAATTTCATTCAGGTGCGCGTCATCCGAGGTGATCGGATGTGCGCTTGGGTGCAACTTGCGCCTTTTCATCCAGAACTGGACGAGACGAGAAATCATGCAGCCATTGCGCAGTATCTCACGCCGCAAATCTTTCTGCTATGGCTGCGCAGCCTACTTGCTCAAGAGCCGCCACGCGCAGCGGGCGGTGATTGGGATTCCAATGACGAAGCTGACATAACTTCATCGAGCTCGGCAAGCATCATGCTTGCGGATGGCGACCTACCAACCGTCGAGGAAATCTTGCGCGCCTGGGCACGTGACCCACACAATTTTGTGGAGGCAGATCACAAAATGACCCAATATGTCCTTGAGTTAGAGAAACGCGCGGAGGAGACGGGACGAGGCAAAGATGCTGACCTACTGCGAGATCTTCGAGGAACGTGGACAACTCTTGCCGCCGAACTCTTACCAAAACCCAAATGAGCAGAGAGCCAAAACCTTTTCAAACCGCGACAGCCAACGTCGCGTTGCGCGCGTTCGCAGACAGCGCCGGCCCGCGGCGTTTTCTCGTCGCCGATGAAGTTGGGCTCGGAAAGACGGTGGTCGCCCGCACCGTTATTCAAGAAATGCTTCGAAGAAGGCAAAAACCTCTTGTTGTGTTTTACGTCGCAAGCAACATGACCATCGCTCAACAGAATCGCTCTCGATTGCTCGATTTCTTGCCGAAAGAGCGACGTCTTGCTTCCTGCGCCCGTGCGGACCGGCTGACCCTAGCTGCCAACCCTGTCGCCCGGCCGAGCAAAGATGAGCGCTTGCATCTTTATACGCTGACTCCCGATACCTCAGTTCCCCTCTACCGCCGCCGAGGCGGCGCGGGGCGCGTCGATGAGCGCGCGCTCATTCACCAATTGATTTCTCGACGTTTCCCAACACGCGATACGAGCGCCTTCAACTTGTTCTGCCGCGGACGATCCGGGAGTGATGGTTGGCAGGCCGCTTTAGATCGACAGAAAGAAATCGAACATATTCGCACCGTACAGGACGTTTTCTTTGATGAAGTTAAGTACGACGACGAATTGAAACTGAATGGATTGGATAGTGAGAGCCTCGGCGCACTAATTGACGAAGCCTTGCGAGGAAGACCTACATGGTTGCTCGGCCGTCTTCGTAACGCATTGGCGCTCGCAGCGATGTCCGAGGTGAATCCGGACCTGATCATCTTTGACGAATTCCAAAAGTTTCGAGAATTGCTGATCGATTCTCCCGGATTTACGGCAGACAAGGTGACGCGAATCTTACGGGGAGAAGGGACAGCTCATCCCCCCGCAATCCTTCTGCTTTCGGCAACGCCATATAGGCATTACATCTCCCGTCGCGAAGAGAGCGGAGGCCGCTCGCATCATGCTGAATTTTTTGATTTAATCCACTTCCTCTTTGGCAAGCATAGCCGACAGCCGCACCAGATCGAGAGAGAGTTAACCGAGTTCCGCAATGAGATGCTGTCGCCTCAGGCGAATTTTGATCACCTCGGCACGCTTCAGAAAAGCCTGGAATCCCGCCTTCGCCCGGTAATGAGCCGCACCGAGCGTCCACACGCGGCATTTGAGAACGCATCGTTCGAGCGGCCTGATTTGGCGGCCAAGGTTATCGGCGAGGATTTGCGGGTTTTTAAGCACTGGGTCGAACGGCTGCGCCGCAGCGAACTTTCGAGAAACCAATCGCGGCGACTGAACCTCACGAGTTTCGCTGTACCCTATTGGTTCTCCATTCCACTGCCGGCTCAGATGATGAGCGACGCGTACGTCGCATGGCGTCACGCTCATCACGGACGTCGTCCCGGAGAGCCCGGTTTACCTAAGAAGGATCGCAACCGACTTAGGGCACCCAATACTTGGCCGCATCCACAACTTCGCGCCGCCAGCGCCCTGATGCCTCCAGAGCGTCTCTCGCGTCCATGGCTCGCTCCTTCTCTACCTTGGTGGAAATTGGAGGGGATTTGGGAAGATAACCGCGACGATCTTCAGCAACCCAATGGCACACGACCCGCGGACGGGAAACTGCTTGTGTTCAGTCGTTTCAAAGCAGTGCCGCCATCCCTCGCCAGTTTGCTTAGTTTCGGCATGGAGAGTCAGTTGGGCAACCAACTGGGACACAACTACGACCGCGCCGCAAAAGCTCATCCACTGCAACTGAAATCTGATGGCCGTGGACTTCTTTCACTCTTTTTCCCGTCACCCACTCTCATAGCCAATACAGATCCGCGAGCCGTCGCAGCAACCAGCTTGCGCGACATTCGCAAGGCAATGGCTGCTCAAGTTCGCGCCCTTTTTCGCACCTTGGAGATTTCCGTTCGGCGACGTGGGAAAGCTAGGCCCCTGTGGTATCTGCTTGCCGCACTCGAAGGAACGCGCGAGCGGTCGGAATTGAAGCGGCGTGCAATTCACATCGGCGTGACTTGGAATTCGATTAGGAAGTTTTGGATGAAAGTTGCAGGTGATGCACCCGGCCAGCAAACGATCATGGCAGACTTGACTGACCAGTGGGCAACCGCCGCAAGGGCGGGGTTCGCCGAAGTGACCGAGGGAGAATTGGCACTTCTGACCGATTTCGCCCTATCCGGTCCCGGCGTCGTTTTGGGGCGCGCGCTGTACCGTTTCGACGAAAGATGTCTCGACGAAGAACGATTCTGCGGTCTCTTGGACTTGAGTTGGAATGGATTGCGAACCTACCTCAACCGATCCTGGTTTAAGGCCGTGCTGACGCGTCGGCGGCAACATTATATCCGGGCAATACCCGAGGCGGTTGTCGCAGGCAATCTGGAGTCTGTGCTGGATGAGCACCTTTGGATTTCCAGCCGACTTGATGGCGATGCAGTAGCGAACTTTCCCGACGAATTGCGAAAAGTGTTAAATCTAGTCAATGGTCGGCAACGAGTCTTCGAGCCGGGCGCCGACGAGTTCACACTGCGCTGCCATGCAGCTATGCCTTTTTCCGATGCAAAGAGTGATGGTGCCGCGGGAGAGGAACGCCTCCGCACCGATGACCTCCGCCGGGCGTTCAATAGCCCATTTTGGCCGCACGTCCTCGCCACGACGTCGCTTGGGCAAGAAGGCTTAGACTTTCATGTTTGGTGTCGCCATCTACTGCACTGGGATTTACCCCACAGCCCTCTCGACCTCGAACAGCGAGAAGGGCGAATTCAACGATTTGGAGGTCTATCGACTCGTTCAATCTTAGCGAACCAATTCGGTGAGGCGGTTTTGGCTGTCCACACGAAATTGAAGAGCCCTTGGCAAACTCTAGCAGAAATGGCTGAATCAGCGTCGTCAAAAGACCTCTCCGGTCTGAGCCCTTGGTGGGGCTGCGACGGCGAAGCTATTGAGCGCCATATTGTTAAACTACATCACTCACGACATGTGCTTCGATTCAACGAGTTGAGCAAGCAACGATTGCTCTACCGCCTCGCCCTTGGTCAGCCGCATCAGCAGGATTTTATGGAGAGCGTTTCCAAGCTGCCAGAGGATGATCGAAAGCAATTCGTCTTGCGTCTTTCGGCGTGGGGAAATGAAAGCAATTCATAATTTCGTGGATTTCAGTGTTTTGACCTTTTTCGGATCGGTAGTAATGCGCGTACCGACATCAACCTGAACCTGTGTTTCCTTCAAAACCAGTCGCTAATTCTCAAAATGCGAATGCAGTGAAGAGGACCTCCAGGGCCGGTCCTCTCCTCCGCACCTCCTCTCCTTGGCCCTAAATCCGGTGTGTGGTGCTGTCGGAAACAATAAGGA
>PMAK01000137.1:259-30084 GCA_003153655.1 Phycisphaerales bacterium | reverse complement strand
ACGGCCGAGGAAAGTTTTGCAAGATTCGCAAGAAAATCCTGCGCCAAGGCGACTTTTACCTTCAGACTCATTGCTGTACCTCACCGTCCATCGGATGCTTTTTGCCAGAGGAAATTGCTTTTCCGATCTCCTCCGCCCAATCGTCTTCCGCAATTACCGTTTTCCATCCATGCGAGTGCCAAATGGTGACGTAATCGGCCTGCTGCGGCATCAGGAGAACTACCTGAGATCCACTCCAGGCAAGCTCCGCTTCCGCAACCACTTCGCCATCTTCATCAAGCGAGCGGTCAACACTCGATCGCGGAACCGGATACTCCCCAATCGCCTCAACCTTAAAAAAGGTCGGCGTCAGGTCATTCCGTTGCAGCCACCCGAGAATCACCAATTGCAGCGATTCGTCGAGGTTCTCCATCTGCTGTTTGGATAGCCCGCTCAGATAAGCTGACGCGTCATCCCCAAATTCTTCACGCGCCCGAGCAGCCATGTTCGCCAGAACCGTCCGGGCGTGCCCCGTTGCCTTGCAATCGCCCGGCACGCGCCGGCCCACGTAAATCGTCTGCGGCGTATCGCTGCATCGCCGCGCCGCTTCTATCGCCTCGCTCACAGCCTCCTCGCGGCTGCTAAAAGCGCCCCGATAATGCTCGCCATTCAGTGAATATGCATATTTGTCAGACATATTGCTCCCTGCTCCGAACATACGATTGCCTGAAGGGATGGGCAAATGCCCTAATCGCTTCGGAGCGTACTACTCGGCGGCACTCAATTACCGCCTGCCAATATATATACGCTCTCCTCCCCTCATCGGTTTGAAGCCACCCCATGGGTTAGAATGTGCCGCTTGTAACAACCTTGCGGGCAGGTCCTGGCTGCGTCCGATAAATAGCCCCGCTACCCCTTCAGCCCGGTGGTTGCGATCCCCTCGATGAACGTTTTCTGCGCGATAAAGAAAAGCACCAATACCGGCAGAATTACCAGCACGCTCGCGGCCATCAGCTGGTTCCACGGCGTGCTCCCATGCTGAGATTGCAGCGTTTGCAGACCCAGTGCCAACGTGTATTGCGTCGGCCGTTGAAGATAAATCAGCGGACCCAGAAAATCCCGCCACGCCCACATGAATGTGAACAGCGCCACCACCGACAGCGCCGGCCGTGACAGCGGCAGCATGATCCGCCAGAAAATCCCCCATTCCGAACACCCGTCAATTCGCGCCGCTTCCGACAATTCATCGGGAACGGTAATGAAAAATTGCCGCAACAGAAAAATACTAAATGCCGAACCAAACCAGCATGGCGCCCAAAGCGGCTTGCTCGTTCCCAGCCATTGAATCGGCGTATGGTCCCCCATCCAGACAAAGATGCTGAACAGCGGCACCATCAGCACCGGAAACGGAATCATCATCGTGCTGAGCATGAGCGCGAAAAGCACGCCGCGTCCTCGGAAGCGGATTTTGGCGAATCCATACGCGACGATCGCGCTGGAAAATGTTGTGCCGATCACCGCCAGCGCCGCGATGATGAGCGTGTTGCGCGTCCACAGCGGGAAATGCGCCCAGTCGCTGGAAATCGCCAGCCGGTAATTGTTCCACACAAGTTTGTCGGGCAACCATCTCGGCGGCGATTCCACGATCTGCGTATCGCTCTTCAGGCTCGTCGAAACCATCCAAAACAGCGGAATGATCGCCAAAGCGCAGATGACGATCAGCACCATGTACGTCGCCAGCTTCGTCCAGAATTTTTCGCGTCGGTTCGTCATTTGCTCTGATAGTAAACCCATTTTTTGCTCGACCAGAACGCGATCCCCGTCAATGCCAGCACCAGCAGCAACTGAATCCAGGCCATCGCGCTCGCATATCCCATTTTCAACGACGTGAAGGCGTTGTCGTACAGGTAATAGGTATAGAAATAGCTCGCCCTATTCGGGCCGCCGCGCGTCATCATGAAGGGTGTGTCAAAAACCTGAAGAATTCCGATGATCGCCATGACAAGATTGAAAAAGATCACCGGCGAGATCATCGGAATCGTCACATGCCAAAGCTGCTGCGTTTTTCCCGCGCCGTCAAGCTCCGCAGCCTCATACAATTCGCGCGGCACATCCTGCAACCCGGCCAGATAAATAATCACCGTGTTCCCCACGCTCCAGATGCTCATCAGCGCCAGCGATGGAATCACCCACGACGACTGATCCAGCCAGGGCGGCCCGGATTTATGCAACAACTCCAGCAGCGGGGCGAGTGCTCGATTGATCAATCCCAGCCGCTGGTTGAACATCCACTTCCACAAAATCGCCGCCGCGATCGTCGGCACCAGCGACGGCACAAAGATGATCGTCCGGAAAATGGATTGCCCGCGAACGCTCACGTTCAGCAAAACCGCCACGCCCAGCGAAATAAAGAGTCCCGCCGGCAGCGATATCGCCGCATACAGCATCGTCACCCGCAACGATTTCCAGAAGATGCCATCGTGCATCAGCGCCCGGTAGTTCGCGGCCCCGATGTATGCCGGTGGCTGAAGAAGGTTGTAATCGCTCAGGCTGTAATACATCGACAAAACAATCGGCAAAAGCATGAAGACGGCAAACCCGACCAGCCATGGCGAGAGAAACGCCAGTCCTTTCAGCAAATTCCGAGTTTCTCCGCGGGTCATAGCCATAAGTCTCTTTGGCAATTCAGTTCTTCACGCGCATCCGGCGTTTGAGAGCCGTCTCAAACTCATCGTATCTGGCCTGAAGCCGCACCTGTGCCCGCTCCAGCGCCGGCACCGGATCCACCTCCAGTGCCAGGACGCCTTGCACGATCGCCGTCAATTCAGCCCCGGCCTCCTGCGCGATCGGGCACTGCATCGTCATGTGTGCGTTGGGGCTGGACGCCAGCATTTCAAACACGCCGATGTACGGATTGGGATGATGATGCAGGAAATTCGAGCTTACCTTGCTGAGCGGCGAGCCCTTGCAGTGCAACATGCACAACTTTTCCATCACGGCCTGCTGTTGCACATACGCGATGAATTCAAACGCCTCGGGAATGTGCTTGCACCCGCGCGGAATCATCAGCGTATCAAATGGGCAATAGGTCACATCCTTCAGCCCCGGCACGGCTGTCGGAAATGGCGCGACGGCCCAATCGTGATCCATCGACGGGTTATTATGATGGATGTAAAGCGCCATCCACGGCCCCTGCAATTCCATCACCTGCGTCCCCCGCATGAACGAATTCTGCGCGGTATCAAACCCACCCTGGCTCGTAAAAAATTCACTGACCGCCGCCACTCCCAGCTTTCGCGGAAAACTCTCCATCCAGTCGAAAGTTCGAATCACCCCCGGATCGGTCAGCGTGAATTGCCTGCTTTTGACATTCCATTCCTCCGCCCCAAACCAGAGCGGCATGCTCGTGACATACCAATCCCACTCCGGCGGCATCGGCAAATAGCCAACCCGCGTTACATGCCGATTCCCGTGCGCATCCGTCACGAATGTGGTTAACACATCCGAATATCGATCCAATTCATCGATCGTTTGCGGCGGCCGATCCGGGTCCAATCCCGCCGCCCGCAACTTCGCCGCGTTCTCATGAAAAATCCGCGTATTATAAAACAGCGCCACCGCCGCCGGCGTGCTCGGCAGCGCATAGAGATGCCCAGCCCAGTGGCTGCCATTCCAATAGACCGGCTTGTAATCCGCCGCCGTGATCCCATGCGCCTTGGCAAGATCTTCCAGCGGCTCGAGCGCCCCAAGGCTACCCAGTTGGACGACCATCGGATCCCAAAGTCCCGCGACATCCGGCGGAACACCGCCCGCCGTCGCCACCAGCGTCTTCTGATCGATGTCGCTCATCGACATCAATTCCACGTAGATATATTTTTCCCGCCCGACGCTGTTGTTGAAATCATTCACAATCTGCTGGATCGCGTCATATTCGGGCCCCAGCCATTTCTCCCAATAATGAATCACGACATCATGCGCGCGCTCCGCCGGAATTGCCGGCTCCGGCCGGGGTCCAAAAACCAGCACGCAGAGCGCGCCACCCAACAACAGTGTCAAAATGATTCGCGAAATGATTTTCAACAGACATCCATGTCTGAATAGCCGTGGAAGAACTAAAACTGCCCAGGCAGTATAGCCGAATACTGTCGTGTCTTGCGATAAGATGAACCCGAGTGGACAAAAAAGAAATGAATGCTGAGTTGCCGGTTAGCGGCGTAGTTTATGTCGCCGTCACGACCTCGGATTCTTCCAGCCCCGCGTGCCGCTCCATCGCCTGCCGATAAATTTCCAGCATCATGCGATGATTTCGAGCTGCATCATATCGCCCCAGAAATTCCTCGCGCGACGTTCGCCGCATCTCACCAAGCCTGACCCGATCCTCGCAAAGCTCCACCACAGTCTTCGCCATATCCGCGACATCCCCAGCATTGAACAGCGCCCCGGTACGTCCAGGCTGAATCAACTCTTTCATCGACCCCAAATTGGAAGCCACCACCGGCGTCCCTCGCGCCAGCGACTCCACGATCGTCCGAGGAAACCCTTCATACCAGAGCGACGGAAACACCAGCACCGACGCCCGCCCCATCAGATCAATCACTTCCTCCAGGGGCCGCCGCCCCAGCCATTCAATGGATGTTTCGTTCGCCGCCGCCGCCCGCACTTCATCTCCCAGCGGCCCATCGCCGCAGATCTTCAGCGGAAGCGCATCGCCGACGCGTTTCCACGCTTCCAGCATCGGCCGAATCCCTTTTTCCTCACTCAGCCGCCCCACAAACAGCGCAAAACCCCCATCACCAGCCCCCGTCCCAGGATCAGGATCCAGAAAATTCGGCTTCACATGAATCTGTTCCGAATCAAAGCCGGCTTCTAAGAATTTCCCGCGAGCAAACTCGGTGAGCGCGATATACGCATCCACCTGATTCGCATAAGTCCCAATCGCCCGATGAATCCCCAGCATCACGGTCGTCACCGCCGACACCGCCCGGCTCCCGCGATAGCATCCATGCATCGCTCCCGCGACCGGCAATCGCCCGACGCATTTCTCGCAAGGTTTGCCTTCCCGGAACAGCGTCGCTCCCGGACAAATCAGCCGGTAATTGTGCAGCGTCTGAACCACCGCCGCGCCGGCCTTGCGCGCCGCGGAGTAAACCGCCGGCGACAGCAGCGGAAATGTATTGTGAAAATGAACAACCTCGGCCCGATGCTCGCGAACCCGCCGATAAATTTCCCCAGCCTGGTCCCGGTTCCAAACCGTCGTCGCCGCGAGTTTCAGCTTTCCCGCGGATTCAATCTCGTCGTTGTGAACCGAATAGGTCTCAACATCATGCTCGAATCGCCGCAACAGCGCCGCTTCCGCCGCGAAAACCTGGTCTTCGCCGCCGCCCTGCTGATAGAAGTTGTGGCAGATCAGGACGCGCATATTCCCAGCGCCTCCGCGATCTTCGGATTTCGCCTGCGCCCGGCGGTGATCGGCTGCCGCTGCTCTTTTGCGTCAAGCACTTCGGGACAATTCCGATAAATCCAGACGGCGCCAATCCCCCAGCCATAGACGCACCAGAACCATATCCCCCCGACCGGCCCCTCCAGAAACACATCGAACGATGCGTTGATCAGATACGCCAGCCAATAGACGAACAGAAAGACGAGCAGCGCGAACCAATGCGTATTCTTGCGCCGATACGCCGACCAAGCCGACGAAACCAAGCCATACCCAAGCGTCAGTTGGCACACCGCCCAGATCGCCAACATCGGCACGCCCCCGCGCGCCAGCATCGTCAGATGTCCGTTGTGCGGGCTGCGCAGGCTGTGATCCAGTTCGACCTGAAATCCGTCGTCGTCAGCCAGATTGACGCCAAACCCTTTGCCATCCCAGAAATATTTTCCGTGAATGGTGTATCCATAAATCGTGTCCCACCACAGCAGCCGCCATTGCTTGCTGCCCGCCAGGTTCTCGTTGTCCGAATCCGTGAAGATGCTCGCGATGTTCTCAACAATCTGATCCGCCGAGACAACCCGCCCGATCTCGCGCGACGGCATGCCAATGTGAACATCAAACACCCACAGCAGCACGACGCCCAGCACCAGTGACGGGAACACCCCCCACGGCACCGGCGACCTCGGCCGCAGCGCGGTGACGATCGCCGCCCCCGTGCAGAAGGTCACCATCGCCGCTCTTCCCGTGAAGAACAGCAAAAGGTTCAAAATCATCATCGGAACGACAAACGCCGTCTCCAATCCTCCCAGCAAAACCGCGAAAGCGAAGATGCCGGTCAGATGCACCACCAGGTCGCCGCCTTTCACCAGCACATAAGGCACATCCGCCCAAAAAGCGTTGGGCAGATGCGGGTTGGCGAAGATCGCGATAGAGAACGCGATCGGTGCCAGGATCAGCATCCATTTCGCGAACGAACGGAATTTCTGTTCGAGAAACAAAAGCCTCGTGGGTTCGGCCGCAAGCAGACTGGAAATGACGATTGCGAAAATGCCCCACATCCAAACCGCCGCGTCGTGCAGTGCGTCCACGCCGTATCTTTCGATATACGGAAGCGTGCGGAGCGTTCCCCAGGCCATGAGCGCAAAAAGAGGCCACAGCCATCCGGTGCGCAAAATGCGGCTCCAGTTCTGGCTGACGACCAGCGCGATCACGCCATAGATCATCGTCGCTTCGCCGACATAGAATGGCGCGATGCCGATATAGGCGAATCCCTTCCCCATCACCGCATAGCCCATCAGCAGGATGCAAAGCGCGCGAAGAAATCGGTCGCCGTGCGACATCATCTCTCCACTTCCGCCGGCTGGATCTCCGCCACGCGCTGGGGCAGTTGCGTCTCATCCCGCCGTCTCCGCACCGCCGATGGAAAGCATTCCTCAAGAAATTTGGATACCCCATCGGCAAAGTGATCGATGTCGAATCGTTCAATGCATGCCGCCCGCGCCGCAATCCCCATTTGGCGGGCGCGCTCCGGATCATTTGCCAGTTCAACGATCGCGTCGGCAAACTGATGCGGCTTACCTGCCTCGAAAAGCAGCCCGGTCCGGCCCGATTCGATCAATTCCACCATCGCCCCTTCACGCGCCGCGACCACCGCGCATTTTGCCAGCATGGCTTCCACCACCGCCAGGCCGAATCCTTCCGCGCGGCCGGGGTGAACGTAAATATCGGCCAATCCCAGAAGCTGGCGAACATCCGATCTCGCGCCCAGAAAATGAATTCGCGATTCCGCCGGCCCCGCCGCGGCCAGCCTCCGCGCCGAATCCATCCCCCGTCCCTGCCCGATCAGGAGCAATTGCACATCCACATTCCGCCGCGATAGCTCGTGCATCGCGCTGATCAGCGTCGCATGATCCTTCCACGGAATAAATTCCGCGATATACGTCAGCACCAGTCCCCGCGCCGGAAGACCAACCGATTGCCGCATCTCCTGTCCATATGGCCGGTACTGCGGATCACCGGCGACGTCCTCGACGCCATTGTAAATCACTTCACCCGGCGCCCGATGCCCGCTCGGATAATGCGCATCCCGCACCGCTTGCGAGACAAACATCATCGGATCATCCTTGCTCAGGAACCGGGTGATAGCCGGGCGAAACGGCCCCTGCAGCGTTCCCCTGATCGCGTGCACCCAGAAGACCACGCCCACGTTCCGTCCGCGCGTCGCCCATTTCGCGCAGAGGTACGCCTTAAACGTCGTCGCTACGACAATATCGATTGACCGCTCCTCAACCAGCCAGCCAAGCCGCTGCGCCGGTGACAGATATCCTTTGTCTCCGATGCACCGGGGCTCGATGTGCAACGAGCCAAAAGCCTCCACCATCGCCTGCGAAGGCTCCTCGAAGCTGGCGACGTGAAATTCCAGCCGCAGCCGATCCGACGCCCGCGCCAGATAAAGCAGGCATCGCGGCACGCCTCCGTGAAACGGCAGATCCCGGTGCAGAAAAAGCACCCGCAAAGCCCCGGGGCATTTGGGCGAAACCTGGCGCGCGGAATGCCTGCGGCGCCAGCGGATCGCCGGTCCAACATGCGCCGCCGCGGCGACCATCGAGGTCATCCACGTCGAGACTTTTTCCAGAAACATCGACATCATACGTTTGCCCCAACGATTTTCCTGGCACTTGATCCGCGCAATGTCCCGCGGCGGCAACTCCCTAAGCCGCGTCAGATAATTGCCCCGCCAATTCCGGCTCCGTCAATTCCGTGCGACCGTGCGACATGCTTCGGCTGAATAACCACAGCGTGATGTGATGCAGGGCGTACGTGATGACAATGCTCCAGCAAACGCCCGCAAGCCCAAAATAGTGGGTCATCGCGATTCCGAACGTCACCGCGCCCGCCGCCGCAACCACTCCGCCCCAGAATACCGCGTTCATCTTCTGCTGCGCCCGAAGCAGCGACCCATACACGCCGCACATTCCCGCGATAATCGGCTGCAACCCCAGAATCCAGATCAATCCCGAATAGGACTGGTATTTGCCCCCATAGACGAGGCTGACAACCTGATGGCTGAAAATTCCCAGCACCAGCCAGTAAAGAACCGGGCCGCCCGCCAGCACCATCAGCGACAGACGATGCAGCCGCTTTCCCTCGGCCGTTCCCTGCATCCGCACAAATGCCGGCAGCAGCAGCAGGCAAAGCGCCGCGCTCGCCTGCAAGAGCGGCATGAAGAGGTTCGTCATTGCCCTCAGCGCACCAGACTGCTCCAGCGTCGCCATCGTCGGCAGCAAAAAGTAATAGATATTTCCCGGGATGAATCCCAGAATCTGCGTCGCCGTCGCCCAGCGTCCATAACGAAGATGCTCGGCAATCACATCGCGCATGATCGGCTCAGTCGGTCGCATCTCGACCTGCCCGATGCCCAGCCCGATTCCCGCGATCAAGCTGCTGCCGCCGATCATCGTCAGCGCTGTCCCGATCGTCAGCGTTCCAACCTGATGAACAATCGCCAGCGCTGACATCATCAGCACGAGATATCCAACCCCGCCGATGGCTGCTCGCTTTGGATTGAATTGCCCATAGCACATACGCCGCATGAGCCACAGAAACAAAATGAACGGTCCCGCGGCCGCGAACCAGTACATCGCCCGCGCCAAATCCATCTGCCCGTGCAGCCCGAGATACCACCCGACGGCGACAAGGATCGCCGATGCGCCCAGTGACACTACGAGATGCCCGTGAATGAGTGCCCCGAAATAGGGCTTGTGACGACCCCGGAACCGCTCCGGCGCAAAGACCAGCATGGGTTCCGTGAGTAATGATGTGTGGATGACGCCCAGCGCCAAAAACGCCGCGAACGCCGTCGCGAACGCGCCATATTCCATCGGCGAAAGCCACCGCGCCAGCATCACGTTGACGACGCAGTTTGACCCGGCGAAAAGGCCCTGGTCCGCCACGGCCCAGAATCCTTTGCGAAATATGCCGCCCGTCGATCGCGGGCGGCTGACTGCCGGTTCACAGTCCAGCGCCATCGTCATGCTCCGGCCCCCTGCACCGCAAGCCGTCGCCGCCGTCCAATCCGTTTGAACGCGTGGAGGATGAACAGTCCAATGAAAATGCTGTTCGTGACCAGATACCGCTTCCAAAGCCGCTGCGGCTCCTGGCTCAGACGAAATAGCCATTCCAACCCAAAGCGCTGCATTATCGCCGGCGCCGTGCGTTTGTTGCCCGCATGGAAATCAAATGCCGCACCGACACAAAGCTGAACCGCTTTGATCTTATTTCGATTGTTGTCCGCGAAGATTTCCTGTCGCGGAACGCCAAGCCCGATGAACGCCACCGCCGCGCCGCTCTGGTTGATCCGTTCACACAACTCATCGTTTTCAGACGCGGTCAATGGACGGAAGGGGGGCGATTCCACTCCCGCGATCTTCAATCCCGGAAACATTGCCCGAAGGTTCGACGCAAGCAGCGCCAAAACTTGCGGCGTGCTCCCGCAAAGAAATATGCTCAATCCCAGTTCCGCGCACCGCTCGCATACCAGCCGCGTTACTTCCGGCCCATAGACCCGGTCGGTCAATCCGGCCTTGTGAAAGTAATTCAGCGCCCAGCGCACCGGTTGTCCGTCGGGGCCAACGATCTGGCAGGCATTCACTCGCTTGCCATACTCCGGATCGGTAGCCGCGCTGACGATGCCATGCACCGCCAGAAAGGTCGCCACGCCGCCCCGGCCGGCCTGTGCCGCGCCGATCACCGCGTCAACCACTTCTTGATAAGACGTGACACTGACATCAACGCCGAAGATGTTTTTCTTCTTCGGCCAATGGAATAAGGTACTGCTCGACATATACACACCCAAATTACAAACTGGGAAAGCCAATGCGCGTCAATTAAGGCTATCGACCTCGCCGCGCCAGGACTGAAGGAACCGTCAGCAAGATCAGCTTAATATCCTGCCAGATCGATAATGCCCGGATGTATCGCCGATCCATCCGGATCCATTCAGCAAAAGTCACGCTGGAACGTCCGTGAATCTGCCAGATGCAGGTCAGCCCCGGCGTGACATCCAGCCGGCGCCGGTGCCAGGTCGCGCAAAGATTGCTCTCTTCCACCGGCAATGGCCGGGGACCGACGAGCGACATATCGCCCTTGAGCACGTTAATCAGCTGCGGAATCTCATCCAGGCTGGTTTCACGCAGGATCCGTCCGACCCGCGTAATGCGCGGATCATGCTTGATCTTGAATGCCGGCCCGTCCTGCTCGCTCTTGTGACGAAGCTGTGCCTTTTTGGCTTCCGCGTCAACGATCATCGTCCGGAACTTATAAATCGTGAACGGCTTGCCGCCGAGACCCGATCGCTTTTGCTTGAACAGAATCGGCCCGGGGCCCGACGCCTTGATCGCCAGCGCCACCGCCACCATGACTGGCATGGCCAGCGTGAGGCCGATGCACCCGACCGTAATATCAATCAGCCGCTTCCACGCCGGAAGCGGACGAACCAAAAGGCCGGCCACATCGCCGGCGCTATGCAGCTGCAGCGCGGAATTGCGCGCGGCGCGGGTTTTGCCAAATCGCGCATCGGGGCCGAGGTCTTCTCCCGCCTCTTCGATTCCCTTTGAGAACTGCGCTACGCTCATCTTTTCATTGTCACTGTGCGTCTGGCCTCGATAGCTCAGAAGGTTGCACAGCGGCGACAATCCGCGGTGATTGGCCGCTTCAATAAAATGCCGGACAAACGCCATCGCGCCGTCCCCGGATGTATCCGGCAGAACAACGCACAGCCGCTGCGTGTCAAACCATCCGATTTCGTCGGTCGCACGCGCCCGCCGGCAAAGCAATCGCCCGACGCGATGCAGGTGCTTCCGCGCGCCGTTCTCAGTGGCGGAAATGATCACCAGTGAAAATTCCTGCCCGTTACGCTCGCAACGCGAGCATTCCCGATGCAGGATCGCGTCGATATCCAGCCGCGTGTGAAGATCCTTGATTTTTTGAATGGGCCGCGGCTTGGCGCGAACGGCGCCGAACTGCGCGGGAATCCGGATAAAATCCAAAGATTCCAGCGGGGGCTTCAAAAATGATTCCTGCACCACGCTAACCGCGGCGCTTTCTTGTGCAATCATTGCAACTTCCTCTCCTTACGAAACAACTCTCACCCACGAGCTTCACTGTCTGGCACACATCCGGGAATAACGTATTCCCCTTCGTTGCCGGCGCTCGGATAGCGGCAGCACGATCCCACTGGCGTTTTGCGCCCGCGGTATCGGACTAAATTTCTGCGTCTCACTCCGGCCTTATTCGTCGTCCCCGGTCGTCAATACCGGTCGAAATGCTCGAGCCTGTTCCCGCGACAGCGAACTTCTCATCGTTTCGCGGCTGCCGCCCATCGTTTGTAGTGGCTCGCTCGGACCCGGCTCATTGATCACTAATCCCAGGACATTGGAGCCCACGCTCCTGAGGAGCCGCAATCCCTGCTCGATCTGGCGCCGGGCCGTCGGCCGCGCCGCGGTCACAAGAATCGCCGTCGCACAATTCGCGGCCAAAATCCTTGCTTCCACTCCGCGGCTCAGGGCCGGCGAATCAATGATCACCCGGTCATATCGATCCGACAGTTCCCCAAGAATGTCCGCCAGCGCTTCGTTGTTCAAAAGTTCAGCCGCATTCGCCGGGGCCTTGCCGCATGGCAGCACATCCAGGTTTTCAACGCCTGTCGCGTTGATCGCCGGCTGATCCGCCGTTCGTCCCGACAAAACATCAAACAGGCCGAATTGATTCTCAAGCTTGAAAATATGATGCAGTCGCGGCGAGCGATTGTTCGCATCCACCAGCAGCACCTTCATCCCGCCCTGCGCCATCGCCAGGGCCAGATTCGTTGCAACCGTTGTTCGCCCATCAAGCGGGTTCATGCTGGCAACCAGCAGCGTGCGGCCGCCGTCGTCATCCAGGCCCAGTTCCGCAACCGAATGCGCAATTCCTCGCGAGGCCTCCGCCACGGCGCCGGCTGGATCAAGATGCGTCTGCATCGCCTTCATCGCCAGCGTCGCGCCCAGGCCGTCCATGTTCGGCAGCATGCCCAGGACCGGTGAGCCCAGTCCAGCGGCGTTCCGATTCCCATGCCGCGCACCGAGCGCATCTCTCTCACGCCAGACTGCCAGGCCGCAACCAAGTGCCAATCCCGCAAACAGAGCCCCGGCCAGCGTCCGCAATTTCGACGGATGACTCGGCTTCGGCGAAGGAACCGCCGGCTGTGCAATGCTGATATTCAAACTTCCCGCGTCCTGATTGAGGCTCACTTCGTTGATCCGGCTCTCGACGATATCCAGGTCCTTTTCAATCCGGCTTAATTCGGTCTTGACCCGGTCGAAATCCGCCGAGCGCGTCGCCTGCTGCAACACCATGTTGTGTTGTTGATCGAACGATGCCTGCAACGCGTCTTCCTGGCTCTTAGCGGTCAGCCAGCGCTGCCGTTGAGCGCGGACATAAGTAATCGTCAATTGATTCAGCCGTGCCTTGGCTTCCGCAACTACCGGATGCCCAGGCATGTATGTGCGTTCGAGATCCTTCAGTTGCTGCTCAAGGCGGAAGATTTCCGACTTAACCAAATCCAACTCCGCCGCCGATGCCGCGACAAGATCTCCCGCATCGTCGGGCGCCTCGATGGCCTTCATCTTCTGTTCATCGCTGCCGACCATCGCGAGTGCCTGGTCGTACGCCGCCTTGGAGTTGACCGCGTCGAGCCGTGTCGCCGTCAAAGCGTTGGACAGCGCCGATTCCTGTTGAACGATCGGATTATTCTGTGGGCTGTCATATGCCGTCTCGCCAAACATATCCCGCAACGTCGCCAGTTCGCGGTCCTTGACCGCAATCGCCAGCTCGTCACGTGATGCTTCCTTCTGCAAAATCTCCAGCACCTCGGCTGACGTGCTGTGCTGCATCTTTGTTTGGTAAGTCACATACGCCTGCACAACAGCGTTCACGAGAATGGACGCATCCACCGCGTTGTGCGCTTCAAGCGAGACATAAATCAGTTCGCTCTTTTTTCCGACTTCGGCGGTGATGTTCTTTTGGAGATATTCGATCGGGTCGCCGATGCCGCGAAGCGTTTCCATTCCGCTGATCCCGTCCTCCGCCAGCGCCAATGCCAGGATCGGAGTCGAGGTCATCAACTCGCACTGTGTATTCAGATAGTCGTCGCTGCGTTCCAGATCACTGGGAGTCTGCCCGATAACGCCGCGGCCCTGGCCTTGATTGATGTAGACCTCGGCCGTGCTCGTATAACTCGAGCGCGCTATTAAAAGGTAGATTCCGGCAAGCGTCAGCGTTGCAAGCATGCACACGCCTACGAGATGTCTTCGCCGCCAAACTACTCCGACAATCGGCTGCTCAGGCTTCTCACCAGCCGACGCGATTAGCGCCTGCGATGGAGCCTTGGCAAGGAAATTGTTGTTCAAATCTGAGATGTTCTCTGCTCCCACTTACTTGACTGGTCTAGGACCCACGAAAGGTTCCAATGCGGATATATAACTTGCGATGAACCCCCGTGCGGGGAATTATGCAGCGATTTGGCCCCGAACGAGACCCGTTTTAATCAATCTAGGCAATCTGTATGGATTACCCATTTTATAACGGTTATCGGACCTGAATAACTTATAGGACGTGGATCAGCCCCTGAATCTCATTTATATTGGGAAAAAACCGGCAAAATCTGCGCCTGCCCCCCCCCTGTTTTTTCCCACNNAGACCATGATTCACCCTTGGCATGACGTTACCCCCGGCGAGAACATCCCAAACGAGTTCTCAGCCATCATCGAAATCCCTTTTGGCTCCAGCGTTAAATACGAACTGGACAAGCGAAGCGGCCTGATCAAGCTTGATCGCGTCCTCTACTCCGCCGTCTATTATCCCGCAAACTACGGCTTCATCCCCCAAACCCTCGCCCAGGATGATGATCCACTCGACGTCCTGGTCCTTTGCCAGGAGCCCGTTGTGCCCCTGACCCTCATCCCCGTCGTTCGCACCATTGGCCTGATGACCATGCTCGACGGCGGAAAAAAAGACCACAAAATCATCGGCGTAGCCACCGAAGATCCCGAATTCAGCATCTATCGCGAAGCCAAGGAAATCCCCCCGCACCGCCTGACCATGCTCCGCCGCTTCTTCCAGGATTACAAACAACTCGAAGGCAAAGTGGTGGAAGTAGACGAAATCGAGCCGGCGAAGATGGCCTACCCGATCATAGAAGACGCGTTACTCCGCTACAGCAAGCAGCGCCGAAAAGGATTCAAATAAGAAGTGCCGAATGCCGAATGCCAAGTGCCGAGTGAAAGGTCAGGGATGCCGCTTTTCATTCGGCACTTGGCACTTGGCATTCGGCACTACATCGTCTCCACCCTTTTAAACTCGGGCTTCTGAGACAGAAGCATCATCTTGCTCCACCAGCGCATAACGATCACGGCGCCATACGTCACCGGCAGAAAACCAAGAATCATGATTCCCTCGGGTACCCCGACGAATCCAACCACAAAGCTCGCGTCATAAACGATCAGCCACATCAGCCCGCTAAGCATGAGCGCCCGCCCGGCCGCCCGTGAATTAACGCTGCTCTTCCGAATCCAAATCGCCAGGATCACAAACGCGATCACCGCCGCCAGCGGCCCGAGCAGCGCCGGACGAATCGTCAGATTTCCGCCCGGCAAAATCTCCATCAAGTTGTGCCGTCGCCACCACACAAGCCCAACCGCCAAAACATCCACCGTCCCCAGCCCGAGAAAAACCGACCACCAATGCACCGGGCGCAACGCCGGCCGCTTGTGTTCCCAGTGATACGCCAGCGTCGAAACAATCGTGACATGGTTCATCAGCAGCAGCGGATGCCACAACACCGGAAGTGATGGGGCGGCGATCGTCGCGTGAAAAAATCGGATCAATCCAAGCGACATCAGCCCTAGCGGCACCAGATACTTCGCCGCGAAATCGTAGAAGACAATCAAACCTCCGGTGAACATCACCAGCCACAAACTCAGCCGCGCGTTTGGCGCAACCGTCGTATAAATTTCCCCACCGACAAGCGCCAGTACTGCCAGCAGCGCGCACACCACGTGCGCCGTTCCAAGTCCAATCCGACCGCTCGGCAGCGGGCGATGCGGCGAAATCTGCCGATCTCGCCGTCGATCGATAATGTCGTTCAGGCTCATCCCGAATCCATACAACCCGATGGATATCAGCGCCAGCGCGATGCACTGAGCCGGATCAAGCTGATACCACAGCGGCCGCCCGTTGCTTTGCACCTGCTGTTTCGCCCAAAGCATGAGCGCGCAGCCGCTATCCGCCAGGGCGGTAAATACCAGCGCCATTCGAGTCAGTTGCAAAACCGGCAGCAATCGTTGAGAGAGCGAAGCCACGCCCAGAAGATAACCGGAGAAACCAGCTTCTGGGTAGGGGCGAGATATAGAAACAGTTGTCGCAAATTAGTAAGAGACTTCCGCTTTCAGAGAAGATTATGGAGTCTCGCCTCGAGAATCCTGAAATCGCATCATTAATGTTCGTAAGATATTTATAGTTATAATGTTAGGAGATAAATATCGGATCATTCCGCGTCTTTTTGATCCCTTTTTGATTGAAAAATCACACAATTTTCTGAAAAAATCGATAGGTTGTTTTGGTTTGATTGTTCTTGCATTTTTTCTTCGATATCTTAATATCTCAGGCCAGTGGAACAGACGATTCACGCCACGCTTGTCGCGATGCAAGCGTGCGTATGTTGGTCTATGGCGAAAGCGCCATAGAGCCGGCCGCCTGCCTCAGAGCCCGATTGCGTTGTGCCCGCAGTCTTGCTCGTTGACGAAATGTCTGGCAGGAATTCTCAATGCCCGCGGCCTCACACAGGCCGCGGGTTTTTTTGTCGCTTCTCTTTCTCTTGAGAAATTTTTTGGGGAAAACCTGTCGTGAAAATCAGAATTCGCTGGAAAATCCAAGTATTTTCTCCGCGAATCATTGAATTCGCCTGAAATCTCGCTAGTTTCTAGCAGACATCGCCGGAATGTTCCGGTGATTCGCGGACGAGCCGTGCACAGTGCCCGGCCCGACCGCTGCTCCAACTGAGAATCTCTCGGATGAGAATTCTCTCTGGGGCAAAGTTTATTGGCTCCACAAACAGGGAAGGAGATCCACCCATATGGCTAAATCAGCATCAGGTGGCAAGTCGATGACCAAGTCCGAAATTGCCGCCCATCTCGCGGAGAAATCCGGTCTTACCAAGAAGCAGGTCACCGGCTTTCTGGCCGCTCAGGCCGAGCTCGCATACAAGCAGGCAAAGAACGTCTTCACCCTGCCAGGCCTCGGCAAGCTCAAGCTCGTCGATCGCCCGGCTCGCAAGATGATCATGCGCTTCGGCCCGGACGCCGGCAAAGAAAAGCTTATTCCAAAGAGCAAGAAGGTTCGCTTCACTGTCGCCAAGGCAGCGAAGGACGCCATCCTCGGCCCCAAGAAATAAATCCTGGGACGTAAGCTCTTTCGAATCATTTTTTTGACAGTACAGCCGCGAGGTCCAAGACCTCGCGGTTTTTTTTCGTGCCCGAAAAACCCTGTAAAACCAACACAAAAGCCCATGGACCGCTGTCCATGGGCTTCTTCATTTATCGCAATTGGAATATCGAATTAAGCCGTTGCATTCACATAAGGCAGCAGCGCCAGATATCGCGCCCGCTTAACCGCGCGGGCCATCATGCGCTGTTCCATCGCGCTCGCTCCGGTGCGTTTGCGGGCCAGGATCTTCCCGTTGTTGCTCACCATCTTCTTCAGCGACTCTGTATCCTTATAGTCGATATACATCTTGCCCGAAGCGCTCCACCGCGCGATCTTCACCTTCGGACGGCTGAAGGTCTGAAACTTCTCGGTCTTCTCACGACGTTCGTACTTCTCTCTGGCCATTGATCAATGCTCCGCTGAAATATTAGGAGCAGGAATTCTACAGATAATGGCTCATCTGGCAAGAGTGGGGGGGAATGCTGAATTCCGACGATCAACTAAGCGGCATTTGATTCCGCAATGGCCAATGGCTTCTTCGCCCCCTTCGCTTCATACAACCGCTCATCCGCCCGCTTAATCAGATTGATGCTCGTAGGCTCCGAAAGTTCCGCCAACGTGCTAAGACCAATCGATAGCCCCGGACGCAACCCCGGCTTCAGGGTCCCGCCCAGCGCCTGCATCAGCGAATGCAGTCGATCCGTCACCCGCTTCGCCGCCGCAGCCTCGCACCCCGGCAACACAATCGCAAACTCGTCCCCCCCATATCGAAATCCAAAATCCCCCTCGCGAATCGTGCTTTGAATAATCTGCCCTAACGACTTCAGTATCTCGTCCCCCGCCACATGCCCAAGCGTATCGTTGAGCGTCTTGAACCGATCCATATCAAACATGAGCAACGTCAGCGGCTTATGCTCGGCAATGCAGTGCGTCATTAGTTGCGGAAGCAGTTGATCCAGCATGCGCCGGTTATAAAGCCCCGTCAAAGCATCCTTCACGGCCTGGCTTCTCAGCGCCTTGATCTGCCGCTCCAGCACGCTATTCCGGTTGGCAATCCGCTGTTCAACTTCATCCTTGAGCTTATCCACCGCCTGACGCTGATGCCGCAGTTCGTGCAAAAGCAGCTTTACCTCCCCGGCCAAGTCCTGCAATCCACCATTAACAAGCGTGTTGAACTCTTCAATCGGCGCACGCCCGACTCGAATCTCATGCACCAGCCGCGCCATTTCCTTCGCCGGCAACGCCCATTGTTTTCGCTGACGTCCCGCCATTAAAAATGCCAGCCCGACCACCGACGCCGAAAGCGCGATGCGCAAGATCGGCATCGACTCGTCCGGCAATACCAGAGTCAGAATCTTCGCGACCACGCCCACCACGGTCACGCCCAGCACCAGCAGCATCGCGCGCGTCAGCGCCCACCACATGACGCTTGGCTTCGAACTCAGCTCGGACAACGCTGGATTGTTGGACTCAACAGATGGTTCAGCCGCAACCTGCATGTGGGGCATCTCTCTCCTTATTTCGTTTTATCGGCTGATAAACAATGACGGTCGAGCCGAAAAGGGACGTCCCATCCTACAAAACCCCCAAACGCAATAGACGGCCTCAATCAGTCCCGTCTAAGTGCCGATATGCCCAATGTTTCGCCCTTAAATGGAACCTTCAATGTCCCAAGCAGAATACGATCTGGTGGTGATTGGCTCCGGCCCGGCAGGTCAAAAGGCAGCCCTCAACGCCGCCAAACACGGTAAAACCGTTGCAATCGTTGAACGCGCCGACAGCATCGGCGGCGTCTGCATCCATACCGGCACCGTCCCCTCCAAAGCCGTCCGCGAAGCCGTCCTGCATCTCACCGGCGTCCGCGAACGCTCGGTCTACGGCGCCGGATACGCCGTCAAGCACGACATTCACATGTCCGATCTGCTCTATCGTTCCGATTACGTCGTGCGGACCGAGGTAGACATCATCCGCAACCAGATGCAGCGCAACAACATCGCCATGTTGTTCGGCACCGCCTCCTTCGTCGATCCCAACACGCTCCGCATCACCCGCGGCGACCAGGCCACAAACGTCCGCGCCAAAAATATTCTCGTCGCCGTCGGAACCGTCCCCGCCCGGCCAAAGGAAGTTCCCTTCACCCCCGGAAAAGTCATCGACAGCAATGACCTGCTGACGCTCTCGGAATTGCCGCGCAGCATGATTATCGTCGGCGGCGGCGTCATCGGCACCGAATACGCCTGCATGCTCGCTGTCACCGGCGTCCGCGTCACACTCATCGAATCCCGCCCGCGCCTCCTCGAATTCGTCGATGACGAACTGGCCGAAAATCTCCAGTTCCGCCTCCGCGACATGGGCATGCGCCTGCGTCTCGGCGAATCCGTCGCCTCCATCGAGGTCGTCGACAATCACGTCCAGGCCACGCTCGCCAGCAGCAAAAAAGTCTGGGCCGATTCCCTCATGTATTGCATTGGCCGCCAGGGCGCCACCGATGACCTCAACCTCTCCGCCGCCGGCCTCGCAGCCGACAGCCGCGGCCGCCTCAAAGTCAACGAATTCTTCCAAACATCCGTCTCCCACATTTACGCCGCCGGCGACGTGATCGGCTTTCCCGCCTTGGCCTCCACCAGCATGGAACAAGGCCGCCTCGCCTCCTGCCACATGTTCCACCAGATCGCCAACTCCACCAGCTCTCTCTTCCCCTATGGCATCTACACGATTCCCGAAATCAGTATGGTCGGACAAAGCGAACAGCAACTCACCCAGCAGAATATCCCCTACGAAGTAGGCCTCGCCCGCTATCGCGAAATCGCCCGCGGCCAACTTATCTCCGACCCCAACGGCCTCCTCAAACTCCTCTTCCACGCCGAAAGCCGCCGCCTTCTGGGCGTCCACGCAATCGGCACGGGCGCAACGGAACTGGTCCACATAGGCCAAACCGTAATGGCCGCCGGCATGTCGATCGATTATTTCGTGGACACAGTCTTCAATTACCCCACACTGGCCGAATGCTACAAAGTGGCGGCGTTAGATGGTCTCAATCGCCTGCGGGCAACTCAGGAAACCACAGAAGTTCGCGCCGCCGCGGCATAGCCCAAATAATTTTTAGCGGCGGTGCGAAGCGCCGCGGGTTGCGCCCCGCGAACATACATCCCGTTCCCTTCCTCCACCGCATCCCGTACAATCTCAGCACCTATGCGTCACGTTATTTCAGCGCTTGTCGTCAATGAGCCCGGCGTCCTCGCCAACGTCGCCGGCATGTTCGCCGCCCGCGGCTTCAACATTGATTCTCTGGTTGTTGGCCGCACCGAAGACTCCAATCTCTCCCGCATGACGATCGTCGTCGATGCCGATGAGAACACGCTCGAGCAGGTCCGCAAACAGCTCGCCAAGCTCGTCCCGGTCACACAGGTGAAAAATTTCAAAGACTCCGCCTACATCGAGCGAGATCTCGCTCTCGTCACCGTCGCGGCCAGTCCCGAGCACCGCTTCGAAGTCATCGAAGTGGTGAACCTTTTCCGTGGCAAGGTCGTGGACGTCGCCAAGGAAAGCATGATGATCGAGCTCTCCGGCACCGAACAAAAAATCGAAGCCTTCATCGAACTTATGAAGCCCTACGGCATCCGCGAACTCGCCCGTACAGGCATCATCGCCATGAGCCGCGGCATGCAAATGACCAAAGAGTCCGCGTCACCCGCAACCCCAACCGGCGGCAAACGCAAACGAAGCCTCGACGCTCCGGCCTCCGCTGCCCTCCCCCCAAGCTAGAAAACGCGAAACTTTCCCATTTAGCCCCCGATGATCGCACCGGGGGCCGACTCCCGCGCGCTTTTCCCCTATACTGCACCGTTAGATGTCCACCATGCGAAAAACCCGTGAGCTGGCGATGCAAGCCCTCTTTCTCTGGGACGCCAACGCCAACCTTGATCTCGTCCTGGGCGCGCAAGTCACAAAAGACGAAAAAACCGAAGAATCCGTCGCCACCCGCGCCCTGCAAATGGCCGAGGGCGCATGGAATCAGCGAGAAACAATCGATGCCCTGATTGAGCGAATCGCCCCCCAGTGGCCGCCGCGCCGCCAACCCGCCGTCGATCGCTGCATTCTTCGCCTCGCCGTCTGGGAATTGACCACACAGTCCACGCCTCCAAAAGTCGTGATCGACGAAGCCATCGAATTGGCCAAGGAATTCTCCACCGAGCAAAGCCCGGCCTTCGTCAACGGCGTCCTCGACGCCGCCCTGCGTGAAAAAACCCTCGCCGACCACCTGCAAAAAGAATCATGATTTCGTACCCCACCATCTAAACCACCATGGGCTTCTTCTCAAAAACCTTAGACAAGCTGAAAGGCGCTCTCCGCAAAACCGCGGTGGTTCTCAACACCGACGTCCGCACGCTCTTCATCCCCGGCCGTCAGATTGACGAATCATCCCTCGCCGAATGGGAAGAAAAATTCCTCCAGGCCGACATGGGCGTAAAAAATGTCCAGAAGATGATCGACGAAATCCGCCAGCGCTGGCGTGAAGGCAAAATCAAAAACGCCGGCCAGGCCGAGCAAATCGTCCGCGAACAAATCCTGGCGATCCTAACCCGCGTCCCATCGCAGGATCGCGAATTGCGCTTCGCCCCCCAAGGCCCAACAGTCATTCTCGTCGCCGGCATTAACGGAGCCGGCAAAACCACCAGCATCGCCAAGCTCGCCTGGCTCCTGAAAAATCAGATGCACAAAAAAGTCATGGTCTGCGCCAGCGACACCTTCCGCGCCGCTGCCGTCGATCAACTCACCATCTGGTCCGAGCGCATCGGCGTGGAAATTGTGAAACACAAAATGGGCTCCGACCCCGCCGCCGTCGCCTACGACGCCTGCGAAGCCGCCAAAGCCCGCGGCATCGACGTCCTGATCGTAGACACGGCAGGGCGGCTGCACACACAAGACAACCTCATGCGCGAGCTCACCAAAATCCGCGACGTGGTAGCCAAACGAATCCCCAGCGCCCCCCACGAAGTCCTGCTCGTCCTGGATGCCACCACCGGCCAAAACGCCATCCAGCAAGCCAAGCACTTCGGCGCAGCCATCGGCGTAACCGGCATCATCCTCGCCAAACTAGACGGCACCGCCAAAGGCGGCGTGGTGATCTCCATCCACGACCAACTCAACATCCCCGTAAAATTCATAGGCCTCGGTGAAACCCCCGAAGACATAGAAACCTTCGATCCCCAACGATTCGTAGAAGCCCTCTTCGGTGAGCCACAGCCCACCACTGTTTAGCCGCGTTGCTTGCAACGCGCGTTCTTCACGCGCCAGGCACCACCCACCCAGGCAAAACCTCTTTCCGCAACTCCTCAAACTTCTCATGATACTTCGCTCCCCCAGTCTGATCGCGCCAAATCAAATACAAAACCTTCAGTGACTTCGTCACATCCGCATCGCTCGTCCCGGGGTCCTTCGCCTTCGCCAGCGTATGCATGCAATCCAGCAGCTTATACGCCGCCTCCCAATACTGATCGTTATTCTCCCCAAGCTTCTCATCCTGAATCAGCCGCCCCAGCGTCGCTTTCACCGCATGGCAATCCCCCTGGTCGTACGCGATCAATCCGATCCCCAGCGTCACCAGCGGATCGGGATAATCCTTGTCCGCGCCCGCATCCAACCCGGCTCTGTATAGCGCGGCGTTCGCCGGCGATTGAAGCTGCTTATACAACTCCATCGCCGCCGCCAGATCGCGCTCCCGCGCCGCCGGATCAGCTTCCAGTTCAGCCGCTAAACGTTTGGTATCCGCGTCAAATCGCCCATACACATATACATAACTATGAATCTTCCCATCATTGCTGTCAGCCGCCCATTTCACCAAAAATCCGCTGAGCATCGCCCGGTTGTCCGCCAGTTGACGGATATGCGATTCACTCTCTCCCTGCCGCCGCGCTTCATCCAGTTCGGTATTCAGCACGGCCAGCAGATCGTGAACCGTTTGCGCCCCTTCATTCGCATTGGTCGTGCTCAAATATTTCACCAGCGTCTTCGTCGCCTCGTCATTCCGCCCAAGCTGCATATCCGCCTGCACCCGCAGGAACAGCGCTCCGCTGATGAGCGACTTCGCATCCGGCAAATCCCGCACCGATTCCTCAAACCCATTCAGCAGTTGCAGCACGCGCTTCGGATCGCTGTGCTGACGCCGCGTAATATCCGCCGCGATCAGCGACATCCGCGCCAATGTCGATTTCGCCCGCAACTTCTCCGCCGCCGGCGCGGAACTGTTGACCACATCATTCGCCAGCGAATTCACGCCTTGCGCCAATGTCTGAATCTGATCCATCCACTGCCGTTTCTGCTCCGCCTTCAACCCCGGCGTGGATTCCAAAAGATTCTTCAGCGCAACCATCTCCCCATACCGCGCCACCAATAATCGACTAGGCGGCTCCGTCTCCGGAACCATCCGGTAATACTGGATCGCCTCCTTCCACTTCGATTCCGCAAACAAGCTGGCCGCATACTGCAGCGCAAACTCCCGGCGATTAAACGGCGGGTTGATCGCGATCGGCAAAAATCGTTCTTCCAATTGCTGCACGCCGGGATCGGAAGGCGTCGCCTGCCGCAATTCCCCAATGATCGATCGCGCCCGCTCCAGCGCCACATCCGCATGCGCCCGAGGGTCCGATCCAAACCGCATGATGTGATTCAGCAGCGAATCCACCGCAATTTCCTTCTGCCCCAGATCCTCCTGGAAAATCCCCAGCAGAAACGAGGCATCCGCCGCCTCCGCCCGCGGAAAATTGCCGGCTGCCTGCCGATTCAAAATCTCCTTCGCCGCCTCCGCGCCTTCCTGCAACCGATCCGTGCTGGCCGGATGTGCCGCATTCGCCGTCACCATCGTCTGCCGTCCCTGATCCACCAGCGCCAGCAGCAGCATCGGATCGAGCTTGGTCAGATCCGGATTCACCGGCAACCGCGCTGCAAGCTGCCGGAAAATCGCGTCTCTCAGATTCGGAAAATCCCGCACCAGCCGCGCCAGCGCCTCAACCGCCGCCGCGTTGGCCGCATCCTTCTGCACCCCCGGCGCGGATTTACCCGCCGCCGTCGCCAGCAGCCGAAAATCGAGCAGCCGCAGCGCCGCCGTCTGGTCCTTGTCTCCCGGAAAATGACTCTCTTGATACGCCGCCGCGTTCTTCAAAGCCGTCTGCGCCGAAGCAATATCATCCGAAGCCAATAGCGCAATCACGCTGAAACATCTCGCCTCAAAAATAATCTCCGGCGAAGGCGCCGGTGAAACCTCTCCATCCTGATCCCGGACAATCGAATCCAACAGCTTCAGCGAAACCGCAATCTCATCCTTATCCCCATTCAGCGTATGCAGCTTGGCCAATAGCAACCGCACCTGAGGCTGAATCTGCGAATCTCCGTTGTCCCAGCTCTCAAAAGATTTAATCGCCGCATTGATCAGTTGCCCGCGCTGCGAATCCCCCGCATCCATCGCCAGGGCAAGCGCATACTGCATCCGCGCTTTCTGATATTCCGCGGCCGATGCGATCTCACTCGCCGCTCGCCATTGATCCGCCAGCTTGTCATCCGGACTGGTGATCCGATTCGCCAGATCGGTCGCCTGCGTATTCGCCGTCTGCGCAGCCTGGTCATACATCTTCAGCGCCGCCTGCGCCAGCGGCCGAAGCCGATCCTGCTCCACATCGCTCGTTCCCCAATATTCCAGCAGTCCCGTCAGCGGATCCACGCCTTGCTCGGCAATGATCCGCGCCTCCTTGATGATCAATTCAGGGTCCCCATGTAGCGTAGCCAGAATCCGATCCAATCCCCCAACAACATTAGCAAGCAACGCCTGCCGCTGGTCGTCGCTCAGATTTTTATCGATTTCCAACCGATGCAGCGAAGACATGCTCGCAATCGCCATCCGCTGATCCGGCGCTACCCCATCCGCATCCATCGCCCGCTGCAAAAGATCATCAAGCCCCCGGTCCGCCAGTTCGCTATACAGAGCGTTATCATCAAGAGACCCCAGCCCCTTACCCGAAGCGGCGAAACAGGATTGGGCGACGAAGAGGATACAACACGCGATTCCAAATACGCGCAAAGCACGCCCTTCGTGCCTCCATGCCGGAGCAACGTCCCGACCTGTCGGGGTGCCTTCGTGCCTTCTTCCATTCATTTTGTGTTTAATCCAAACCCAACCTTGGCAAACCCCGCGTTCTGCGCCGCCTCAAACGCCGGCACCAGCCCATCCAGCGTCACGTTCTGCTCGGGATAAATAATGATCTGTACATCATCCATCTTCACCCCGGCATCCTTGAAATTCTTGTATTGATCCTTGAGCTGCGCCTGCAATTGATCGCAAGCCCGCCGCGGATCGGTATCCTTCACCGAAACAAAATTCCCCGCCTTCACAATATATTCCGGCCCCTGCTCGCTCACATTGATCGTAAATTTCGTCGGAAAAACAGTCCCCTCCGGCGGCTTCGATCCCACGCCCTTCGCCTGCAATGGAACATCGCTAACCAAATAATGCTCCAGCGTATTAAAACTCCCGGCGAGCATCAGAAAAATCAGGATCACCATGGTGATATCCACCAGCGGCGTCATATTCGGCCCCGAGTCGTAATGAACTTTTTTCGCGCCCTGTAATTTCATCGATTAAGCCGGTTGCTTGGTGTCAAACGCAAACGATTTCACATGCGCCAAATTGCAATCCATCAGCACGGGTGCAAGAAATCTGAATGACAAAGATTTATCCCCGCGGATCACAACCTTGAAATCCGGATTCGCCGCCATCTTCAGCGTCGGATCGCCTTCGCGAAATAGCTTCAGCGTATTCAGAAGCTGGTCCTGCGTCTTCCCGTTATAAAAATCGCGAAGCTTCAATTCCTGCATCTGCCCCTTCACCAGTGCCGTAACAATCGGCTGCGGGTCCGGCACGCCGCTCGGCCCGTTCACCACGTTCAGCACCAGCGTGTTCCCCATGTCCTTAATATCAGTCCCAAGAATGCTCGTGGGAATATCGATATTCCGATCCGCCCCGGTATCCACCCCAATCTTCGCAACAAGCATGAAGAAGATGATCAAACACATGACGATATCGATCAGCGGCGTAACGTTCACGCCACCTTCCCGAATCTCAGGCATGCGATGTCTGCGCACCAAAAACTCCGAAAAACCAAGAAAATCGCAACCCACCCCAACAAAAAAAATATTTAGCGGCGGTGCAAAGCACCGCGGACCCTCAAACCTCCGCCCCAGGAATCGGAATCGGTTGCGCAGGCTTCCGCGCCATCTGCGGCGCAGGCGCCGGCTGCGGCATAGCCCCCGGCCGCAACGCCCCAACCGCCGCCGGACGCGCCTCCGCCGGCTTAATCATCAGCAACAACTCTTCCGCGATCAGCGAAGCCCGCACCGTATATTTGTCCACCAGCGTCCGCAGAAACCCAAAAGCCGCCAGACACGGCACCGCCAGCAAAAGCCCCAGCATCGTGTGAACCAGCGCCTTCGATATTCCATACGCCAGTGACGCCGGCGATGCATTCCCCCCCGAAGCATTCAGCGCCAAAAACGCATCGATCATCCCAATCACGGTCCCCAGCAAACCGAGTAGGGGGCCAAGGTTGCCAATGATGTTGAGATATTCAATTTTCCGGAACTGCTCCGCCGTCTGTTCCCCAACAGCCGTCTCCATCGCTTCCTTCATACTACTAAAGCTAGGCGCGCGCTTCAGGGCCGGATTCAGCGCCCGGCTCACAAAGCTTGGATCGGTCTCCGTAAAATCGATCAATTCCTTGAATCGCCGCTGCGCGATCATCTCCCGGATCGTCTCAATCGTCCGCGGCGGCATGATCACCGATGGCCGATTCACCAGAAATCCCTGAATGATCAGCGTCAGCCCCCAGATCGACAGCGCGAGAATGGTGTAAAACACCGGATCGGTATTCGCCATGATAAGCTGAAACACCGAAGTCGATGTCGAAGCCGCACTGGCCTTTTCCCCCGTCGATTGGGCAAAGCCCGGCCCCGCGATGACAAACACCGCCCCGAGAAAGAACGCCACGAGCAGCGCCAGCCGCAGGCGCGAATTCGCATAACCACGCATGAAGTATGCCCTTTACTGTTTAGCCGCGTCCCGGCATGCCCGGACGCACTGAGCCCGTTGAAGCGTCATTACAAATCATCACTATAAAACTTCTTGTACACGCCGCCATTCTTCTCCGCGATCTTTTTCATGATCGCCTCCAGGTCCCTTCTCTCAAAATTCTCCTTGCTTCTCTCTCCCAGCAGCAGAATCGTATTCACATGCGTCTTTTTTTCACTATTCAATTCCTCAATCTTCGAAAAAACTTCCGCATTGTTCGTCGTATTGTACCGATTATTGAAATCCCCGTGACTCAGCAGAAACAATAACTGCGGCTGCTCCCGAAACGCCTCCTCCAGCGCCGGTATCGGATTGTTCACACTCGAAAACGGCAAGTTGTCAATGAAATCAAACGCAACCGCCTTGCTGCTTGGCGTCCCCATCAGCAGCTTGTCCGCCATCGCCTGATAAAGAGATCCCGTCCGCGTCTCGTGAAAAACGAGAATATTAAACTGCTGGATTGGCGAAAGATTTGCGATATCCCGCTTCAGTTCCGTCTTCAGCGCATCATCCCCCTGGCCCACCATCGACCCCGACGCATCGCAAACATAGACGATGCTCCGCACATTGCTCCCATGCCCGAAAATCTTGCTCTTCGGCCCAACACCCTGCCCGCCCCCGCGCGGGCCAAAGCTGGCCATATGCCCGCCTTCATTGTTGAACAAGCTGAAGATCGTGCTGTCCTTGCCGGCCGTATTTTGTTTCTGGTCCCCCTGCGCCACCACATCCCCAGTCGCCACCGCGCTCCCATTCAGCGCGGCCGCCAGATCATCGCTCCGGCGATCAGCCCACCCATGGCTGTCATTCTCCGTCGGATCATTCTCCTGGGCCGCATCCCGCGTCGGATCGCTTCCCATCCCGGGATTCGGAACCCCGCCAATATCATTATCGTTGGCCAAAGTGGTATCCGGAATCACCACCTGCTCCTGGCTCGTCTCATGCAATCCCCGAACGATCGGCGGCAAAACAATAATGGCCGTCACAAACAAAACCGCGTGAAAGCTGATGGAAGTGGCCCACGCCAGCGTCACTGCCGATTCCGGCGTCGAAAAAAGCGTCCGCAATCGCTTCGGCAACCTCTCCGACCAATGCCGACGGCTGGCAGTGACTTCTTGGCCGCCCTCTTCTTCTTGTTGTGTTGCGACTTCTTCCATGAACGCCCACGAATTGTACGCCGCAATGGCCCAACCTCAATCAATCCAACGGGATTTATGCGAAGAAACGCGCGCCGCCAAGTCTGCCGCCAGGTCAGAAGTATTCCCGGCAAAACGGAACAGGCCCAACCGCCAAAACGTCCAGTAATGCAGACGCCCCCGCGGTATTCTCCCGCGCAAGACCCCAGCGGACCGCCTCGCTCGCCGCCATATCCCCCGTGGCGATCGCCGCCCAATGCCGATCCCCGCACTCAAAATCCGCATCTCCGCCCGCCGGCTTCACACTCACCCGGCCCGCCTCAATCTGCAACTCAAACCGCGAAACATTCCCCTCCGTTTCAAGGATAGCCACCGAAACCCGTCCCTTCGCGGCCGTTGGCAAATTCAGCGACTCCAGATATTTTCGATGATCCANNAGTAATCTTCACAGCCGTAAATTCATCTTTCAGCGTCCCCAGAAAACTCAGCAACCCCACAAACGCGCCCGGTGATTCCGCCGACCATCGCTGCACATTCAATATTCGCCGATCGGTTACGATCTCCAAAGCAACAAAAGCCATTCCCCGCGCCGGCCCGGAAGCGGTGGGGCGATCAATGAAAACCATCCCATCCTCTTCCGCCGGATACGGATGTTCCCAACGCTTGGCCGATCGCTCGATGTCACATTGACCCGCCCGAACTGCTGCCTGCCATTGTTCCGCTTGCGCCGCCCGATCCTCAGGCTTAATAAGTCGCCACCCATCGCAATCCACAGTTGGAAGGACCGAAAGCGGAATCGTCCACTGCGCCCGCCGCTCCACAATCCCATATCCAAAATGCTCGTAGAACGAAACGCGAAACGGCATGAGCGCCGACACAACATATTCTCGCTCGCGGGCGGCCCGCAAAATTTCCCGCATCACCGCCGATGCCACCCCCGGCTCCGACCCACCGCGCCGACCCGCTGATTTAATCGTCCCCACATATGCCACCCCCTGGCAGGATATCGCCGACCCGCGCACCCACATCGTCAGCGGCAAACTCGTCGCCGTCCCAACAGCCTCCCCCTTCCGCTCCGCCAGCAAATAATCCCCATCCCTCCCCCAGGGATCCGCCTGAAGACCCTCCCTATAACGAGGCAAATCCTTGCCGGCATGGGCATAGCATTTCCATCGCGTCTCGGCGACACGCTCCAGTGCCTCGCGGCCGACCCAGTTCATCTTCAGCATTGTGCCCATTTAAGTCCGCCCCTTTTAACATTCGGATCAGGCAACTTGCAACCGCGCGAAAATGGGGCATTTTAATTAAGAATTTAATTGACCTCGCTTCAATTTAAGTTAGACTATTGCCGTTCAGCAAGCGATTGCTGATGGCGTCAGGCGTTTCGTCGCGGAGACGCTCGCCTTTTCAAGTCCGTTCTACCAAACCGCTCTGGTTCCAGAGGAGGAAACAGTGAAGAGTGTACGTCAGAAACAATTGTTGGCAGCCGCTGCGAGCTTAGGTATTTCCGCCGCATCTGCCTGTATTGCTCACGCTCAGGTGATCTTTAACACCCAAGACGATTTCGCCAATTGGACCACCATCGGTGCCACCGGCGGCACCGTCGTCACCAACGACAGCTTCGACAGCGACAACAGCCAATACA
>PMAK01000137.1:0-219 GCA_003153655.1 Phycisphaerales bacterium | reverse complement strand
ACTACATCGCCGTCGATTTCAAAATGCCCCCTGCGGACAGCGCCACAACCAATCAATATTTTGAGCTCAAGCTCATCATGAATTTTGACGGCGCCTTTGCGACCTTCGCTCAGCTCGATAACTACGGCAATCCAACCGGCACTTTCAATCCAATGGGACTCGCCCTCAATCAAGGTGGCCAGATCAATAATGGCACTTACATGACCGAGTATTTCCAGG
>PMAK01000089.1 GCA_003153655.1 Phycisphaerales bacterium | reverse complement strand
CACCCGCCGGACCCTATAGTAGAGGGCAACACGTTTTTTGTCGGGCGTCCCCATCCAGCGATCCAAAACTCCATGCAGGAATTCCATGCAATCAAAACGCCATAATATTCCTCCGCCTGCCTGCTCGGGTCTAGCGTCCCCTAGCCAAAAATCTGTTTAAACCGGAACAATCCGGAACCTTACGGAAAAACATGGGGAATTCCGGGAAATGATTCAGTCGTCACCAGAGCCCGATACCCCCACAAGTTAACCGTGACTAACTAAAATCCGCAAAAGTGTACGAAAGTGTCCAGTTGTGAAATCCGTTCGGCTCGCCGTCCGTGCATTTGCGCTCGCGCGTACGCACTAAACGGCAACCGGAACGCCCGCGGGCAGTGGCGGGCCGCGTAGTCTGCCGATGCTGGAGAAAATTCTGCTGCAGGTTGATACCGATCGTCGCGATGTGGTTGTCGTCACTTGTAAGGTCCTTCCCGCCCGCACACTTGGAATTAGCGAGCAGGAAACGACCCTGGATGACAGCGATCGCGAATTACTGACGGGAATCGTGAACGTAGCAGAGCATGTCGGCAAGCAGGTCCATCCGATTGTCCTGCCGACGAATAATCCTCTCTATGCCATCGCCACCACGGCCCGCGATCTGAAAGCCACCGAAATTGTCCTGGGCGTCAGCGAAAAGATGCACGCCGAAACACAGCTGGAGCAATTTGCCCTTGCATGGGATAGTGCCACCGCTGACCCGACGTATCGCGACATCGCCCATGAACTGACCATCCGAATTATTGGTCCGCAAATTGAAATGAAATATCAGTTCGAGTGAGCCTGCTCTCCGATCGCTCCAGTTGAATTTCGGAAGGCGGATCAAAGCCCATATCAGGCCAGAGTTTGCGTTTTGAATCATCTGAATTTGGCGGATTTCTGCTGCATTAACCGGTTGTCGATGCTATACTTGTCAACAGCCTTCGACTTTGGCGAAGTCGGCGGCTTCGTTGGTCTCTGTTGCAGCACCGCGATCCAATTTCTGCATTCCAGCGAATAGGCAGGCAGGCGTACCGAGGAAAAACAAATCATGTTGCGAAAGTCGTCTAATCAAAAGCGGCATCGAAAGATTCGACGATTGGTCGGCTCCCGCATTGAGCCGCTGGAGCAACGCCTCCTCCTGAGCGCGATAAGTTGGGTTGGCGCCGGCAGCGGATCGTGGAGCACCGCAAGCAACTGGAGTTCTGATGCGGTTCCAAATTCGACAAGCGATGTTGTCATCAGCCAACCCAGTGGCATTCAGGTTACGCTTACGGGCAACGCGTCTGTGGACAGCATTTCCGTCTCGGGCGACATACTCAACGTTACAAATGGCACGCTTTCGGCCGTGGCCAATTCATCAATAAATGCCACCGGCAGCCTGATGCTGAGCGGCGCAACCTTAACAATCGCATCCGGAGCGAGGCTGACTAACAGTGGTTCAATCACGGTTAACGCGGGAAGCGATTTAAACGTCGGCGGCGCTTTCAACCAAAACTCGGGCGGTATACTGACGCTTCAATCTGGAGTCGCCACCTCTGGCGTGGGAGCGAACCTGATCGGAAACCCAGATTTTGAGGCCCCGTCGGCCACTAACAGCACGACTCCTCCCAACGGTTGGGGCGACTGGAACTCCACATATATCAGCACGCAATTCGCATTCAGCGGATTGCAATCCGTAGTGCAATCCGGGCCGAACTCTGGGATGAACCAATCATTCTCCGTGACCGCCGGCATTTCCTACACCGTATCCGCTTACGCAATGACTCCCTCGACGGCCAAGCTGACCGGCCCGGAGGGGGCGTTTCTGAATGTCTTCTTCTACGACGCCAGTGGCAATCAGCTTACGGGATCGACAGGGATAACAGCCCTGACTTCGACCAGCGCAGCAGGCGGCCCGCTTGCTGGCTCAGTTGGCAACCAAGGTTGGAATCTCGTTTCATTGTCTGCCGTTGCGCCATCCGGCGCGGTCAAAGCAACGATTGCGCTGCAGGCCGGAGCGTACACCGGCCTTTCGGGCACCGCTGGAGGTTCCGTCTATTGGGATGATGCGAAATTTGGGCCGTCCGGACACACGAGCGCGCTGTTCAATGCCGCCAGCGTCTCCAATAGCGGAACGATCTCCCTCGGCGAGGGTGACACAGCGAACGTCACGGGAGCTTTCGCGCAGACCAGCACGGGGATTCTGAATTCGGTGCTCGGCGGCCCGGCGGCGGCTTTGCTATTCGGCTCCCTCACGGCCGGAGGAGCCGCGACGCTCGGCGGCGAACTCACGGCAACTTTGGCCAATGGATATACGCCTTCGGTCAGCGACGGATTCAACATTCTGACGTACGCCGGCGAGACCGGCACATTTGCGACGTATCAGCTTCCGTCCAACGCTTCATACACGTTTCAGCCAGCCGTGGGCCCGATGGAAACGGGAATCGGGGCGATACCTCCGACCGTGTCCACGACAGTCAACATCGGCACGGTGATCGTTCCGACGTCGGTCAACGTGGTCGGCGTGAACATCGATTGGTGGGATAGCGATCTGACCACGGCCCAAACCCAGGCGATGGTCGAAGCGGCCGGGCTGAATCTATATCGGTTCCCAGGCGGGTCGAGTTCGGATGCCTACCACTTCAATCAATCGAGCAACGACGACGATCCAAGCGCGATTACGGTCGCTCAGTTCGCCGAATTTATTCAAAGTGTGGGCGGGACGGGGCTGGTCACCACGGACTACGGATCGGGCAGCCCGCAGGAGGCCGAGGCCGAACTTGCCTATCTCGTGGGATCGCCAACCGACACGACGGTGATCGGCAACGGAACCGAGTGGATCCCGACCTACAATAGCATCGGCGACATCGTATCTTGGACGACGCAAACCTTTGTCGGGCAGACGGTCGGATACTGGGCCAGCTTGCGCGCCGCCTCACCGCTTGGGACCAATGACGGACTGAACTTTCTGCGGATCAACCACGCTGCGCCGTTTTCGAACATCACCGATTGGGAAATCGGCAACGAGCAATATGGGACCTGGGAGATCGACAATCACAGCCCCACTGGAATAGGCGGCAACAGCACCTCACCTTACAACTACCCGGCCGCCTACGCCCTATTCGCAAGCCAATTTGCCAGCTTCGTTAAATCCGATCAAGCGAATCTTCCGTTGATTCTCATAGGTATCGACAGCGGAGATCCGACAGGCGCGTCGGACAACAACTGGACCCGAAACGTCCTGACGGACGGATTTGCCGACGGGTTTGTGCCGGGTTTCATTTCCGATCACAGTTACATGCAGGGACCCGGCGCGGAGAGCGATTCATTCCTGCTGAACGACACGGTTTCGGACGCGGGCAGCACTTTGGATTGGTCCACGCGGTACAGCGATTACGAGGCGATGCTCGTGGCGACAGTGGGAAGCAGTGCCGCGGCAGGCGTCAAGATCATGGCGACCGAGTTCAACTCGAACTACGGCACTCCGGGAAAGCAGATGGGGAGCCTGGTCAATGGCTTGTTCATCGCGGATTCCGTCGGCAGCCTGCTGGACAGCGGATATACCGGCGGGCTCGTTTGGGACTTGCGTAATGGTTGGACGACCAGCGGAAACAACTCGCCGACTCTATACGGCTGGCGTCAGGGCGGAGATGAAGGATTACTGGGCTCCGCTAATGACAACAACTCCCCCATTACCGGCCCGTATGTGCCCTATCCCAGCTATTTCGGTGAGGAACTGGCTTCCAAGATGATCCAAAGCGGCGGCGACGTCGTCTCGGCTGTCAGCAACTATAGCGAGATGGCCGTCTATTCGATCCTCGAACCCAACGGCCATCTCGATCTCATGGTGATCAACAAAAACCCCGACGCGAACATCACCGAACAGTTCAGCGTGCCGGGTTTCAATGCGAGCGGCCAGGCGCAGATCTGGCAATACGGCGAGGCGCAGGATTATGCGCAGAGCCTGACAAGCAACGGCGCGGCATCGCTGGCAAATTTCACGACGAGCCTGAGCTTCGCCGGCAATAATTTCAGCTATATGTTCCCGGCATATTCGATGACCGTGATCGATCTGACGCCCACGCCGGTAGTCGCCACAGCAGCGGCGGCAAGTCCCAGTCCCGTGACTGGCACATTTACCGGTTTGAGCGCGCTTGGATCGGAAAATGGCAGCAATGCCGGGCTGAATTACACCTGGAGCTCGACTGGGCCGGCCAGCATTATTTATACGGGCAACACCAACGGCACCAGCGCCGCCAAGAATATCACGGCGAATTTCAGTAAGGCCGGCAGCTATAACTTCACCGTCACGATCACCGATGCCGGCGGTGCGTTTACCACCAGTTCCGTCGCTGTCACCGTGCAACAGACACCGACGGGTATTACCGTGACACCCTCCAACGTCACGGTTGCTACCGGCGCAACGGAACAATTCTCCGCAAGTGCCGCGGATCAATTCGGAAATGCCATCAGTTCGCCAACGTTCGGCTGGACAATCACCGGCACCGGCAACTCGATCAACGGCAGCGGCCTCGCGTCCCTCGGTTCGACGCCGGGCACATACACGGTTACCGCGGGAATGAATGGCATTGGCGGCCATGCCAGCGTCACGACGGCGGTGGCGCCGGTTGTTTCGAGCTTCCAGGTGAACAACGGCAACGCCCAACGTTCGATGGTCGATTCGCTTACGGTCACTTTCAACGAAGCGGTAACGCTAAGCGCTGGCGCAATCACACTGGACTTCCTCTCGCAAACAGGCGGTGCCTCAACGCCGGTAAACTTCGCGCTCACGCCGAACAGTGGGTCGAGCACGACATGGGTGCTGACCTTCACGGGGTCGGCTGATATTGGCGGCTCGCTGCCTGATGGGGCTTATGAGTTGGTCGTGGCTGCAAGCGGCGTCACCAGCGGCCAGGGACTGAATATGTCCACAACTCAGGACTACACGTTCTGGCGTCTATACGGCGATTTCCTCGGACAGGGAGCCGTCACCGGCGATGACTTCACGCAGTTGGTCACGTTGATTGGCACGCAAACGAACTCGACGGATTGGTATGTGGATTACGACAATGACGGCGTCATCAGCGGCACCGATTTCACCGCATTCGTAACTCGCCTCGGCCAATCGATCTCGATTCCCTCACTTCCAAGCATTGAGCTTCTCTCCGCAACGGTTCCCGCAACGACATCATCTTCGATTGGCACACAACAGACGAGTGGTTCGATCGCGACTCCCAGCATCGCGACCAAGAACATCCATGTAAGCAAAAAGAAGCCCCGGCACACGTAACCGGGCTGTGAGCCGGATTACGAAAATGATTTGCATATTGAATATTCGCGACAGGCAAAAGAAAACGCTGCAACGTCAGGGGTGAACGTGCAGCGTTTCCATCACGAAAATTCCGGACCTGCGAAGCCTATCGGCAGGATCAAGGCAAATATTAAAAACTCCCGATGGGGAGATGGGTCTTCGCGAGACATGGCGGAAATCGCGCGACATACATCACATAACAGACCGCAGAATCCCGCGGCGAATCTTCACTGGCGAATCTGCGCAGCGATCAGTTGAGATAGCTTGTGTGCATCGGCATAGCGCAGCCGTTCCAGGACATGTGACCATCGACACGCATGCGAGCCGGCGGGATCCCACGGGCGATGCTTGAACAAAGTATCGAAGGCGCGGCGATGCTTGATGTATTCTTCCTTGATGTGAACGAAACGCTCTGTGAAACCCGATAAAAAAGCGTTGATGAATTGATCGCGATCGGTGATGGCCGCCAAACGGATCTTGATCGGCCGGCCATATTCCGATGCCCGCGACTCCAGGGATCCCCGCCAATCAACAAACGTTCCGACGTGATCGGCAACGATGATCCGGCTTGGCAGGCCGGCCGAATTCTCCACGACAATTTCGTCGCCGACGTCAAAGACGACCTCGCCGCTCAATTCCGCCCGTCCGACGATCATGTTGGTGGCGGCCGCCTGACCAAACAAGCGGGCAAAGCTCACGGCATATCTGGGATCGGCCAGCTTTCTGGCAAGAACCTGGTCCGTGGGGATGCCTGAGATGTAATCTCGCTGAAAATAGGGCGACCAGATTCGGCGGCCCCGATAACGAACATTGGAGCCGGTGTATTCCTCGCTGACTTTTAGGGCACGCTGGAAAAGTACGAGGTTCATTCCCAGTTGGCGGCAGGCGAGGCGTCGATCCGATATATATTCCGTATATTCCTCGGCCTCGATCATGGCCTCTTCCAGGCTCTTGTCCTTATTAAGACGCTCGCGAACGCCCCACTTCTGCATGCGAACGATCTGAAGCACTTCGGTTGGGGCGCAGCGTTGCTTGATTTGTGCGACGTATACCTCGCGGCGGCCGCCTCGGTTTTCGTTTCGTCTGGGTGACGGCTGCACGCTTCCCAGATTGATGTATTCCAGATCGCCGAACTCCTGCACGAGATTCAGGATCAACCCGCGCACGACGGGAGACATCTGTTTTTCCTGCTTGTGGCCATATCCCTCCTCAATTGCGGGATCAAGGATCAACTCTCCCTCTTCGATGCGCCCACCGGGCAGCCATTCCACGCGCATCGAGAAATCCGGGTCGAGTCCCATGGTTTGCTCGTCCGCCAGGGCATTGTCTTTTTGCATCATCAATCGCGCAAAAATGCGCATCCGCCAAGAGGCGTCATTTAGATCGTCAACTTGATAAGCAGGCGGAATTGTGCTCTGTATTTTCAGGCAAAGTGCATCGAAATCGGGACGAAGTCTCTCGGGCGAAGAGCTGCCCGCGCGATCGAAATCCGCGGCGTCCATGCCGGGATTGGCCATGAAGACCTCGATCTCGCAATATCCGTTGCGATTGCGGCGCGAGGCATAGGTGGCGATTTCGACAATATGCTTTCGCAGCTCGGCATCGTCCAGATCCGCAAGGTTGCGGAGGCTTTCATGTGTCAGGAGCCGTGTTCCTGTGATGGGGCTGTAATAGTAAATCGCGCGGCCTTCGATGGCGGATCGCGCTTCGACGATTGTCCGGCTGATTTCCTTGGGATCGGTGGGCGGCAGGAACATCCGCCAGCATTCGCCGCGTTGTTTCAGTACATCGCGGACACGGCGATCCGTTAGAAACAGGAATTTGATCAGCCGCTTGGGCATGACCTCTTGAAGCAGATCATCCGCCGCCAGGGCCAAATCCATCCGCGCGGGATCGGGCCGGATGAATGCCCCCTGCTCTTCGACGAACAAATCGACGGACTGCTCCATCTCGGCGCACTCCTCTGCCTCGGAAAGCGGCGGCCGGCCCTGTTCGGCGCGGGCGGCATTCAGAGAATCGATGAATGCCAGCCGCTGGCCGGCGTGGATGCCGGGGAGTGTGACGATGACTTGCGCGTGCGGAAAGATCGTCGCGATGCGCGATCGCAACTCTCCACTGGCATCGCGCGCGGTGATGCTTTCACCGATGACCTTCAAGATGTTGTCCTCCGTAATCGCCTCAAAATACATTCCAATTGTACGCCGATTCATCAATGATCGCATCCTTTTCAACCTCCGCGGAATGGAATATCTTGTTTTTTTCGCATTCAACGCATGCAAATCCGCTACGACATGGTGAGTTGCTACGTCACCCGCCCCACCGCAAGCGGGGATGGGTACGAATTTCTGCAACTTCGGCGAAGCAAGGATGACTACATGGGCGGAACGTGGCAGCCGATCTATGGCACAAGCGAAAAAGACGAATCGGCCGTCGTAACGGTCGTTCGAGAGTTGCGCGAGGAGGCGGGACTTATCCCCACGGAGCTTTACCGCCTGGATCAGGTCAGCGTCTTTTACATTGCATCAACTGACACGATGTGGCTCTGCATTCCGTTCTGCGCGATCGTGACCCGCGAAGAGCAAGTTATCCTGAACGAAGAACACGATGCGGCTCGATGGGTTCCCGCGGCCGACGCGGATCGGGTATTCATGTGGAAAGATAATCGCGATGCGATTCGGGATATTCAGGGGTACATTCTTGTGGATAGCCCGGCCAAGCCGCATATGCGGATTCCATTGCCCTGAGCTGATTCGGATTATTAAGAATTCCTAATATTTGCATTTCCTTCCGGTGACTACCGTGATCTGCGTGTTCCGCGCGGTTGATGGTATATTCAGTTGCTGATGACCGTGGCCACGGGCACATCTCGATTGGGATCGAAAACGGATAGCCGGGAATCGCTGCGCCTCGCGGCGATCGATGTCGGGTCCAACAGCATTCACATGATCGTGGCGCAGGCGGATTCCGATGGCGGAATCACGACGCTTTGGCGGCTCAAAGAGCCGGTCGGACTCGGGCGGCTGAGTTTTCCCTCCCGGCGGCTGTCCGCTGAAGCCATGAATCGAGCCATCAGCGTGCTTGAGCGATTTCAGCAGGCGGCGCAGCAGCGGCAGGCGGAAAAGATCGTGGCCGTGGCGACGAGCGCGGTGCGCGAAGCCGAGAATGGCGGCGATCTGATCGAACGCGTGCGGCGGCAATTGGGTTTGTATATCCGCGTCGTCAGCGCGCGGGACGAAGCGCGCCTGATTTATCTTGCTGTCCGACACGCCATGCCGCTGCGCTCGCAGCCGCATCTCATGATCGACATTGGCGGCGGGAGCGTGGAATTCGTTGTGGGTGATGACAAGCAGGCGAGCCTTCTGGAAAGCCGAAAACTGGGCGCCGCGCGGATGACAGCGCAGTTTGTCAAATCTGATCCGATCAGTGATGCCGACCACCAGCACCTTTTAAAGCAGTACGACAAGGAGCTGACGCCATTGGTAGAGCAGATTGAGGCGCTCCGTCCCGTGAAAGCGATTGGAACCAGTGGGACACTGGAAAACCTCGCGGCGATGTGCGGCTCCGAGCCGCAGCATAATGGGAATGCCGCGGATCATCCGCAAATTATCGAGCGGGGGCGTCTTGAAAAACTTCTGGCGCAGTTACTGGAAAGCCGATCGAAGGATCGCGCCAAGATTCGCGGGCTGGACGATCAGCGAAAAGACCAGATCGTGGCCGGCGCAGTTCTGGTAAGCGAATTGTTTCGACGCCTGCGACTAAAGCGAATCGAAATCTGTCCATCGGCCCTCCGCGAGGGAATTTTGCTGGACTATCTTTCGCGGCATTTGCCGGACCTGGCGATTCGTCGTCAACTTCCCGACCCACGCCGTCGCGGGGTGATCGATCTCGCCCGACGCAGCGATTGGCACAAGACGCATAGCGAGCAGGTGGCGCGGATTTGTATGAAGTTGTTTGACGAACTCGCTCTGCTGCATGGCATGAGTGCCGCCGAGCGAGAATTGATCGAATATGGCGCACTGCTTCACGATATCGGCTGGCATATCGGGCGAGAAAAGCACCACAAACATAGCATGTACCTGATTCTCCACGGTGATTTGAAGAACTTTTCCGATGAAGAGATCAAGGTGGTGGCCAACATCGCCCGCTATCACCGGAAAGCGACGCCGAAAGCCTCGCACGATGTGTACTCTTCTCTGTCCAGTCGAATGCGGCGGATTGTGGATGTTGGCGCGGCCCTATTGCGGCTCTCCGATGGTCTGGATCGGAGCCATAGTTCGGTGATTCAGGATCTGCGATGTAAAATTGAGAATCGAAAAGTGAAATGTGTGCTGACCGCCAAGTCAGACGCGGAATTGGAAATCTGGGGAGCGAGAAGAAAAAGAGATTGGTTTGAAGAGGTGTTTGGGAGATCGATTTCGTTTGAATTGGCCCGGAAATGAGAGATGTGATAACGGCCGTGCCGTGTTTGCTTCGGGAATGGATTGGTTTTTATGGATTCGCTACTGACGCCTCATAATTTTCCTGGAAAGCTGATCGTCGTCGAGGGCATTGACGGATCGGGGAAGAGCACGCAATTGCAGCTCGCGATGCGCTACCTGCAGGCGAAGGGACTGCGGCCATTTTTTACCGAGTGGAACAGCGCGGACCTGGTGAAGGCGATCACCAAAAAGGGAAAGAAGAAAATGTCCCTTACGCCGATGACGTTTTCGCTGCTGCACGCAACGGATTTCGCGCATCGACTCGTGCATAGCATCCTGCCGCCGCTGAAAGCGGGGATGATCGTGCTGGCCGACCGATACGTTTACACCGCGTTCGCTCGCGACGTTGTCCGTGGATGCGAGCGCGATTGGGTGCGGCGGGTTTATCAATTTGCGCCTCGGCCTGATCGCGCGTTTTATTTCAATGTCCCCATTGATGTCAGCGTTTCCCGGCTTCTCTCCGGAAGAACTAAGCTTAAGGATTATGAAGCGGGGATGGACCTGGGGCTGGCGACGGACATGGTCAGTAGCTTCAAGCTATTCCAGGGCCGCATTTTGGACGAATATGCCAGCATTACGCACGAATATGGCTTGACCGAAATCGGCGCAACCCAAAGCATCGGCGGCCAGCAGCAGATCGTGCGGCATTTTATTGATGAAACACTCGAAGACTACAAGGTTGATGCTGCTCAGCAGGCGTAAAGAATTATTTGAATTCATGGTGAACAATGTCCGTTGAATCCACGACAAATTCTCAATTCCGCTATATGGGCCACGCGATGCCTTACCTCCCGCGCGACGGTTGCATGGGAAAGCTAATCGTCATCGAAGGCACCGATGGCTGCGGACGCAGCACACAATTGGTCATGTTGAAGGAATGGCTTGAAGTGCAGGGTTATGCCGTCATCGACACCGGCTGGACACGGAGCAAACTGGTGGGCAAGGCCATCACCGATGCCAAGGAAGGCCATTCGCTCCACCGGCTCACGTATTGCCTGATGTACGCGACGGACCTGGCCGACCGAATGGAATACCAGATCATCCCAGCCCTCCGCAGCGGGTTCATCGTCCTGGCCGACCGGTACATCTACACCCTGCTCGCCAGAGGCATCGCGCGCGCCGCGGGCAAAGATTGGCTGCGCGATCTTTTCGGGTTTGCGGTGCAGCCGGATTTGGTGTTTTACCTGCAACTTGGCGTGGAAGATCTCGTGCCGCGCGTGCTTGAAGCGGGGAAGATGAACTATTGGGAGAGCGGCCTGGATATGAGTTACGGCGACGATCTATACGACAGCTTCATGGCCTATCAAACTGAATTAATTCAGCAATTTAACATCCTGTCGGAGGAATTCGGCTTTCATTGCGTGGATGCACGGCAAGACCCTCGCGCGATTCAACGCCAACTCCGGCGGGAAGTGACGGCATATCTCGACAGCTGTAACTATCCGGCGCCGGGATCGATCACCAGCGAGAAATAACGTCAAATAAGGCGAATACTGACGCCGTGGCCGGCCAAGAATTCCTTCACTTGGCCAATTGAATAGGTCCCGAAGTGGAAAATGCTGGCGGCCAGTGCGGCATCGGCGCAGCCTTTGGTCAATACGTCCAGCATATGCTCCGGACTGCCCGCCCCACCGCTGGCGACAACGGGAATTTTCACCGCATCACTAACGGCGGCAGTCATCTCGATGTCATATCCTGCCGTCGTCCCGTCGGCATTCATCGCATTCAGCACAATCTCGCCGGCGCCGAGTTCCTCCGCTTTTTTGATCCAGTCCATCACACGAATCCCGGTGCCGACGCGGCCGCCATTGATGAACACTTCCCACGTTTCGACGCCATCTTTGGTGACCCGATTGGCGTCTAATCCCAGGACAGTTGCGCAGCGGCCGAATTTTCGGGCGACCTCCGCGATCAGGGTTGGATTTTTAACGGCCGCCGAATTCAGACTCACCTTTTCCGCACCGGCCTGGATGAGACGTGTCGCATCATCCAGCGTACGGATGCCGCCTCCAACGGTCAGCGGCATGAAAATCTCGTCCATGACCTGCGCGACAAGGTCGGCCATGATCTGCCGGCCTTCGTGGCTGGCGGAAATGTCGTAGAAGACCAGTTCGTCTGCGCCATCCTCCTGATATTTCCGGGCCTGCGCGACGGGATCGCCGGCATCGACGTGATCGAAGAACTTCACGCCTTTGACGACGCGACCCCGATCGACGTCCAGACACGGAATGATTCGCTTGGTGAGCATGTATTGATGATCCGGCGGTGGATCTACCGCTGAGATTTTAGCACTCTATTGGGAAGGTTGCGCGATCCATTGGCGGTTCAGCCCCCCCGCTTTGTCGCTGCCGCGATGAATGCCGCTACATTTTCCTTCAATTGCACCAGCGATGCCGGATCGTGATAGATCATGTGGCCGCTGTGATAGAACGTTTGCGTGACGTTGGCCTGGAGTCGATCGGTCAGATCGAGTTGGTCGAAGGTGTATTTGGATGCGAGAAAAGGCGTCGCCAGATCCTCGTAGCCGCTGCATACCAGAACCTTCAGATTCGGATTATCGAGCATGGCCGAGCGAAGATCGCCAGTAACGTTGAGATATCCGAAACCGTTGCGTCCGAAATCCCATGGGCCGACGCTCTCGCTCAGAACCTTGTAGTCGAGGTCCGACTCATATTTCAGTTGACGCCGGATGTAATCATTGAAAGCCCCCGCATAGACCGGCAAATAGAGAGTGTAACTGGGATCATATTCGGGGCCTCCGGACGCGGGGCTGGCATCGAGCCCGGTGATTCGTGCGTCGTATCTGCCGAGAATCAGGCGCTGATCGTTGAGCAACTGCTTGCGGAAAAAGTCGGGGGCAATTCGCAAATTCGCTTTGTCGATCACGTCGGGCGGCAGTCCGGTGTATCGCGCGAGATGCGCCACCACATCATCCCGAGCGTCTTTACTCAGGGCCGCCCCTTTGGCCAATGCATCGAGATACTCATGTGTGGCATATTGCTGAACTTCGCCGAGCAGCAGATCTTCCTGCGCGGTTTCCAGCTTGTGGTGGTACACCGCAATCGCGGTATATGACGGCAAGTAGAGAGCATACGGAAGATCATTCCCATCGGTCGGATTCAGCGTTTGAAAATTCAACACGGTGGACATCAAAATGATTCCGTTTAGATCGATGCCATAGCTATTCAGAAGATGAGCGGACAACGCCGCGGCGCGCGTGGTTCCGTAGCTCTCGCCAGCCAGGAATTTCGGGCTTTCCCACCTTTCGTATCGGGTGAGGTACAAGCGGATAAACTGTCCTACGGATTCTAAATCGGGTTGCACGCCATAGAAATCGGAAGCTTTTTGTCCCTCCGCCGGACGGCTGTATCCCGTGCCGACCGGATCGATGAACACCAGATCGCTCACATCCAGCCATGATTGGTCGTTGTCAATCAATCCATGCGGTGGCGGCCCGGGAATTCCATCGTGTTCCAAAGCCACGCGCTTGGGGCCGACGGCGCCGAGATGAAGCCAAACCGCGGCGGCACCGGGGCCGCCGTTGAAGACAAACGTAATCGGCCGATCTTCCGGCCGGGTCGTTGGCTCTTTGGTATATGACACGAAAAAGAAATTCGCGCGCGGCTTTCCCTCTTCGTCTTTCATCAACATCGTGCCGGCCATCGCCGTGTAATTGACCTTTGCCGCCCCGATCTTGACGGAGTGATGCGTTGTGGAAATTTTATCGTCTGACGATGCGTGGTCGGCGCGCGTCGTAGGCCGGCTCGCAGGTGGCGACGGTTCCGCCTCGCCTCTCGCGCCTGTCGTCACAAAAACGATTACCGCGATCGCCAGCCATCGCATGCGTTTAACTCCTTTTGCAAATCCGATATCTGAAGTTTCCATTCCCGTCCCATGATAGCCGCAACCGGGGTGGCCATGGTACAGTCGGCCGACATCATGATTCTTGCTCAGACTATTTCCGACGCTCGCACCGAGCGGGACAAACTTGGCCGCATGGCGCTGGTGCCGACGATGGGAGCCCTGCATGCCGGGCATCTATCGCTTATCGAACTTGCGCGAAAGCACGCTCCCAAGGTCGCGGTCAGCATTTTTGTCAATCCAACGCAATTTGGCCCGCGGGAGGATTTCAACAAATACCCGCGGCCGATCGAGGATGACCTGGCAAAATGCCGCGACGCCGGCGTCGATCTGGTCTTCAATCCGCCGGTGGAGCAGATGTATCTGCCCAACTTTTTTCCAGAAGTTCATCTCGATATTCCGAACCTCAGCAACGTTCTTGAAGGCCGAATTCGTCCCAATCATTTTAAGGGGGTTTGCCAGGTCGTCGCCAAGCTGTTCAATATTATTCGTCCGGACGTTGCCTGCTTCGGACAAAAAGATTACCAGCAATACCTCGTGATTCGCGCGATGGCTGATGCGCTCAATTGGCCGACCGAAATAGTGCCCGGACAGACTCTTCGAGAGCCGGACGGCCTGGCGATGAGCAGTAGAAATCAATACCTATCGGCCAATGAGCGCGAGCGAGGCCTGTCTATCAGCCGCGCGCTTTTCGCTGCCCGCGACGAATTTGCCAAGGGGATTCGACAAACCAATCGCCTGCTGGCCACCGCGCAGAACATTCTTCTGGATCCGGGAAATCAGGGACGAGTCCCGCTATCGATCGACTATGTCGCGGCAGTTGACGCGCAGACACTGAAAGACATTCAGGTCGTTTCCACCCCCACATTGATCGCCGTCGCAGCGCGCGTTGGGAAGACCCGTTTGATTGACAACGTCATGCTGATTCCTTGAAGCCGCCCGATCCCCTACAATCAAACGACAATGTTGATCAAGCTATTGAAGGCAAAGATTCACAACGCCACCGTCACCATGACCGATGCGAACTATCACGGCAGCATCACCATCGACCGCGATCTGCTTGCCGCCAGCGGCTTACTCCCCAACGAAGCGGTCCTCGTCGCCGATTGCGAGAACGGCAACCGCTTTGAAACTTACATCATTCCCGGCGACCGCGGCAGCGGAATCATCGGCATCAACGGCGCGGCTGCTCGCCTGTCCCATGCGGGAAATCGCGTCATCATCATGGCGTTTACGCTGGTCGATCCATCCGAAATTGAAGGCCATACTACTCGCACCGTGATCGTAAACGCACAAAACAAGGCGACTGAGATACTCAATCTACCGACGGTCAGCTGATTCTATGCTCCAGGAACTTTTCCGTATTCATCTCTTCGGCCATGAATTTCCAATTTATGGCTATGGCTTGATGCTGGTCGTGGCATTCCTGGCGTGCGTCAAACTGTCGCAATGGCTCGGAGCGCGCAAAGGGATCAAACCCGAGTTGTTCGTCGACGCGACCCTGATCGCGCTGGCAACCGGCCTCATTGGCGCACGCCTGTTTCACGTTTTGGAAAATCTGCCTGAATACACGCGCGGCGATCTCAGCGTTTTCCAGAACCTCCGCAACATCATTAACACGCGCGAAGGCGGATTGACGTTTTACGGCGGCCTCCTGCTAGCCACGCCGTGCTGCATTCTTTATGCGATGTTCCGCAAAGTCCCGATCCTGCTCGGCATGGATATCGTCGCCCCGGTGATCATGATCGGACTTGGCTTCGGCCGCATCGGCTGCTTTCTTAATGGCTGCTGCTACGGTGAGCAATGCAATGCCCCGTGGGCGATCCGGTTTCCGTATTTCTCGAACGTCTACATCGAGCAATATGAGCAGGGAAAACTTACCGCGCCGATCGATCTGCAAAGCCCCAAGGGTTTGATGAACCCGCATATTCCGCCGATTAGCACTGAGGCAAATCTTCGCGCGGAAGCGGCATCGACCACTTCCCTGCCGGTTCATCCCACGCAGCTCTACAGCGCGTTCACCGCTTTCCTGCTATGCGGCCTACTGACCGTATATCCAAGTCTTCCGCACGCCGACGGGCGGGTCTTTGCGCTCATGCTGATGCTGGAGGGTTTCGCCCGATACGTCCTGGAAATGATCCGCGTGGAGCCGAGCGTTTTGACGCTGCGCATCCACGGACAAATCTATGGCATGAGCATCAGCATGATCCTTGGAGTAATTGTCGCCGCGGCGGGCGTCATCATGTGGAAATTGGTCGGCCGATTACCCGCGACAGGCAGTTCAACTTGATGGAGTCCCGCGCAGCGGCTAATATCGCGGCGCGTCGGGCGATTAGCTCAGTTGGCCAATCCGCTGCAAATCCAAGCGGGGACGAGTCCAAGGAGTTACAATCCGTTGATGCGGCGAGCGCAGCATGTTCGACAGCAGTTGGGCAGGATCAGGGACTTGCGTTTGTCTCGGAACGCTGGATGGCGCTTCCCGCGATCATGCGGACAGCAATCATCGCGATGGTAAGAGCTACAAGGTGATCACCTCGGTCGAATGGCTGCACGGTTGTTGGTTAGCAAATCTCAGTTGGACAAAACGGGAACGAAGAACCAGGTAGAAGTTACACCTCTGCCACTTAGTTCGTTCCGCCATGCGTAAATGCTTTCCGTTCGTTTCGTACCCTCCACATCCATCCGATTTCCCTGGAGATGTAATACACGTCGCAATCGACGAAGCAATTGTCTCATTCCGCGCGACATAAACCACTGAAGTATAAAGACTTTTTACAGAAATCAAATTGCAACACTCCTAATGCTTTTGTAGCATGACCGGGGTCAGAATGTTTGGACGCATGAAGGCATCGGCCTCGGGGGGCCTTTCATCACCCCCGTTTCTCATTTCGTTCCGCAACGTTCGTGAATGTCAGGAGAGGAGATTTATGCGGTTGGCCTGTCTATACGCTATGAGTCACTCTTTCTTGGTTTGTGCCGCTTTCCGCAAGAAGCATGGGGAAAATGTTGTCAGCAAGCTCGCGCACCCGAAGGATGCCGCAAATATTCGTCTCTGGCTGACAGGTGCTGTGCTCGCGGCGCTGGGGCCACTGGCCGCTTTCGCGCCGGCGCAAACCGGCTATACCCTGACCACCCTGGCTTCGTTCAGCGACTCTCCCAACGGCGTAGTCCTATCCGGCAGCACCCTTTACGGCACTACAGAAGAAGGCGGTGCCAACAACAATGGCGAAGTGTTCTCGGTGCCCACTAGCGGCGGCACGCCCACCGTGCTGGCGTCGTTCAATGTCCTCACCCCGTCCAAAGTCCTCGGCGGAGCTGCTTTCCCCTCTGGCCTGATCGTCTCTGGCAGCACCCTGTATGGCACGACTTTGTGGGGGAGCGGCAGTGCCAACCAACCGAACGACGGAGCGGTGTNNCCCACTACCGGTGGCACGCCCACCGTGCTGGCAACGTTCAATGGCACCAATGGGCACGGACCCAACGGCTTGCTCCTTTCCGGAAGCACTCTGTACGGCACGACAAACCAAGGCGGCACCAGCGACAATAACAACCCAGCGGGCTATGGCACTGTGTTCTCGGTGCCCGTTGCGGGCGGCACCCCTGCCGTGTTGGAGTCGTTCAATGACACCACGGGGACTGGCGCAATCGACCTGATCTCCGGCAACACCCTGTATGGCACGGCAGCTAACGGCACCAACGGCACGGGGACGGTGTTCTCGTTGCCCGCTACCGGCGGCACCCCCAACGTGCTGGCGTCGTTCAGCGGCGGCATCTACCCCGATTCCCTGGTCCTCTCCGGCAGCACGCTGTACGGCACGACAGAATTCGGCGGCGCCAACAACGAGGGTNNGTGTTCTCGGTGCCCATTACCGGCGGCACGCCTACCATTCTCGCGTCGTTCAATGACGCCACCGGGACTTTACCCGTCCCTGTCGTCGGCAACCTGATCCTCTCCGGCGGCATGCTATACGGCGCTACAGCAGAAGGTGGTGCCAATGGCGAGGGCACAGTGTTCTCGGTGCCCATTACCGGTGGCACGCCCGCCGTGCTGGCGTCATTCAATGATACCAACGAGGTTGGCGGAATCGACCTGGTCTCCGGCAGCACCTTGTACGGAACCACATTGTCCGGCGGTACCTTCGGCGGCGGCACGGTGTTCGAACTCTCAGTGACCGCCGTTTCGTGGACTCAGCCACAAGACGGCAATTGGTCAACGTCATCCTACTGGTCTCCGGCGACTGTGCCGACATCCATGATCGACGCCGATTTCAACACTGGCTTCACGACCCCATACAACGTCACGCTTACAGAAGACTCCGCAGCCAACAATCTCAACGTCCAAGGCGATAGTGTTGAGCTTAATACGGCTGGGAATACTCTCACCGTGGCAGGAGAACTGAACATTGGTCCAGGGTCCGGCGGCACGCCCGGTACATTGACTATCATCGCCGATAACAATGGAAATGGCACCGTGACCGTCGCGAACGGGGTTAACATCTCGGCGGGCGGTACACTTTCAGGCAACGCAACCATCATGGGCACTGTGTCCAACGCCGGCGCGGTTGCGCCGGGAACATTCACGACACCTGGAGCCCTTTACATCGGGGGCAATTATTCTCAGCAATCGCCTGGTGCCCTGAATATCCGCATCAACGGCACTGTGGCGTCCGGAAACTTTGACTCGCTTCAAGTTACAGGCAGTGCGACGCTGGCCGGGAACTTAAATGTAACTGCTGGCGGTGGATTTGTGCCGACGAGCGGCGATTCCTACAAAATCCTGACAGCCAGTTCGTTGACGGGTACCTTTGACAACACCAGTCCCACAATTCAAACGACCCAAAACAATAGTCCCTCAGGTCAATCCTTGGTCAGCTACTCTAACAACTCAGCCACGCTCATCTGGCAGCCCCTGCTGATGCTGGCAAATTTGAGCAATAATGTCTATGGCGGGACGAGCGGATATGGAGGCTATTCTTACGTATTGGGTACGGCCAGAAATCCGGCATTCAATGCGCAAGCTTACTCGAATTCGGACGGAAGCCAGATTGTAATCGCGTTCCAAGGCACCGTGGCAAGCCTTGAAAACAGTTATACTTCACTTCAGACGTTCAAAACAATCGCGGCCGACATGTCCTTTGGCGGATCGACAGCGAACTCAGTCCTAGCCGACGACGTGTCTGCAGCAGCTCAATTTGTCGAGGCCGTAGAGGATGATGATACCTACAAGGGGGCAAATATTATCTTGACCGGCCACTCGTTGGGCGGCGCAATAGCTCAGATAATCGGTGAAGCGTCAGGTTTGACAACCGCTGCGTTCAACGCTCCCGGTGGTCAAGCGGTTTACAACTCATTACAATCAGAGTTAGAAGGCTTAACTTCGTATAACAACCCCGGCTATTCGAATACAAACTATCGATTGTATGGCGATCAAATCTCCCAATTTGGCAGCCCGATCGGAACGCAGGTGACGTTGCAAGACCCGGCATACGCGATTTTCGCGGCGGGACCCTCCTCAGACGCTAATTGCATCAGGGACTTGCCGATATTCGGAATGCTGCACTCTATAAATACGGTAATTGCCCAGATTGCAGCAAATGCGCCAGCCGTGTCTACAGCAAATGAGCCGAATTTTGCTTCTCTGCTACAGAATGCGATTCAGCCGTCTTCGACGTCCGGCACTCTGCAGAATATCTATCAATTCATTTTTAACGTGACAAATAACAATCCCTATCTTGTTGATCCGAACTCCGGATCGGATTTCCTATTCGCAGTGGAAGGCGGAGCCCCGCTAATCGCATCTGTCGATTTGCCTGCTGACTTAAACGTAGCAGAGTACAATTTACGTTATGAAACCGACGGAATCTGGTCGCCGTATTCGATCGTGAGCACGGGGGCGGTTGACACTTTTGCGGATGCAGAAGCAATCGAATTTCAGCCCCTTGATTCAAATGGCGACAATGTCACCGAGGCGGGATCGTATTTTGACATTAGTTTCGAATCGTCAGGAACGCTATCAGCGACCCTTACGGCAACAAATGTGCCAGAACCTAGGGGAATTTTACTCCTTTTCACTGCCCCTTTTCTTCTCGGTCGAAGCCGATATTGCAAACATCTATCTACTTTGTGTCACTAAAAAATAGAACAATCGTATTTCTTTGAATCCTACCTTAGATCGTGCCCTTTGTGATAAAGCTGACTGCCAGAGTGACCAGCAGCGATCCCAGTGCAGTAAGAGATACGATAAGTGACTGAGTATATTTCTTGAGTAGCTGAGCGATAATGGCCCAAGGCATAGAAACGGGAAAGACAAAAAGATATTTGCCAACAGCTAAGGCAAAAGCGGCATATGACTTTGTCGGATCATCAAAAAAAAGGGTTCCCAAGAAGAGAAGTAAACTGGCCGCCAAGATTACGGGAGCTCCGACCACAATGTGAATTACTAGCGCGATTCCGGAAGTATACTTCGACGGCTGCACTGGCTACCCCCGGCTGTTGTCAGATCTCGTGCATTCAACATCTTTTGTGCCACTCGTTCAAGAAGAATTCCTCTTGCTGCTATCTTGTATAGATGAATGTCCTTCGGAGGGCATCACCACTCAATCGCTTCCACGACCACTTCTTTTTGAATGCCACTTGGGGAATCTCGACTGGCTCGGAATGGTGGGTTTTGCGAAAACTTATCCACATTTGTTTGCTAGTTCTCGATGGCAGATTCCTCCGCCGCCATCGCCAGCGTTTTGGGCGCGCTCGGCGGCGGAGTTTTGAGAGACCTTTTAAGTATAAGAAAGAGGAACGGCGTAACGCTTTGAATTATCTAAACCGCGACGGACAGTTTCTGGTCGTGAACGGACAATTTGTGGTTTTGAACGGTCAAAAAACCGTTGCAAACCTGGTCGAATAGTGCAATGGTGTTGGTAGTAACCGACCAGAATAGGGATGCCAGAATGACCGAAAACGGACAGAACAAGCGACCGGAGAATAACAACGCAGTCGCCACCAAGCGGGGGTTGCCGGTGTATCGCGTCAATCCTTCGATACCTGGGGCGCATGGATTGGCTACACGGCAAAGGCGATTTGAGGTGCCTGGCGGCAAGGCCGCTGTCATCGTGGACAACGGCACCGGCGAGATCAAGGGGATCGGCGGTATGGGCTTCTGGTGGCAGGAAGAAGTGGACGCCAGCCGATTCGTGAAGCTGTTTCTGGACGGCATCAAGCAAGCCTGCGGGCTTTCCAAGGCGGGCATGCAGGTTTTTGAACTGGTGTACCACCAGATCAGGGAAAATCACGGCAATGACAAGATCGAACTGAGCCAATACATGGCACAGGATCGCGGCATGAATGAACGCACTTTTCGCCGGGGCCTGCGAGAATTGCTGGAAAAGGAATTTTTGTACCGCAGCACCAGCGACGGGGTTTTCTTCATCAATATCCGATTCATTTTCAACGGCGACCGGCTCGCCTTCGTGCGGACGTTCCATATGAAAGGTGCGAGCCGTCAACAGGAATTGCCCCTGGGCGATGATTCGGCGTTGCCCGCTCCTTCCCTATCAGGCCCGACTAGCAACTGATCTCCGCTTCGTCGCAATTGCGGAAAATCGCAAAATCGTATATCAGGCGGGATTCGCGTTCGGCGTGGCATCAATGGGCACGCTGGCCGATTCCTCCGGGAATTGCTTCTCAAGAAGCTCCCGCACCGCATCCGCCATCTTCGTGCCCTTTTCTGCACATTGGCTTTTGATCCGCTTGTGCAGGTCCAGCGGCACGTCGATGGTGAGCCGCTTCATGGGTTGGCCCGCATTCTTGTCGTTAATCCACTCATCTGGCGATAGCCGTGCGGACAATCCGGCAGGTTTGGAGCGGAAGCTGACTTTCTTCATGCCCCAAACTCCAAAACTTCGTTTACGAGCGCGGTGAGCTCATCCCCCGCCTGGCTGTCGGGTGAGGTCTCGAAAACGCTCTGGCCATGCCCTGCTGACTCGGCAAATGCCACTCGCTGGCAGATTGCCGTTTTCAACACCGGCACCGGATATTCGGCCAAGGCATCAACCACGTCACGGCCCAACGCCGTATTTACGATTTTACGATTAATTACAAACGCCGATTTGAGGCCGGGCTTGAATACCATCGCTTCTTGTAACAGGTCCACGATTTCTTTCGCGGCCCACACGTCATACGGCGACGGCTGCACGGGGATCAATACAACGTCGCTGGCCATGATGGCCGACCGGGCTACTTCGTACACCCGTGGGGGACCGTCGATCAGAACATGCTCGTAGCCCTGGGCCAACGCGGGTAATTCCTTGTGGATGGATGGTCGGGGCAATCCGGCAACGGGAAACAGCGGATCGCTGCTTCGTGACGCTGCCCAATCCAATGCCGAACCTTGCGGGTCGGCATCGACTAGCAACACCTTTTTGTTGCGTCGGGCCAGTGCATCGGCGATATGAACGGCCAGCGTCGTTTTACCGACGCCGCCCTTCTGATTCAGTAGTCCGATGATCATATTTTCACCGTGAAATTTGCGATTAGGCGGAATTGCGATTTCACGGTTATCACGAATTGCGGAAGTGCGCAAATACAGAATTGCAGATTTACGATTTACAGGTTTTTCCCGGGGAAAAAACTCCTTAGCAGTGCTAAGGGAAGATGTCTGTCGAACATATAGGATTTCTTGAATAGCACTTCCTCATCAAATCGGATGTAACGGGCCACCGTGGGACTACGCCACAAATCGGTGGACGCCACATGAAATAATCTGTTGTTTCAATGCAATAGATGTTAGGCGGCTGGCGTGCATCGGCACAGGCCCCGCTTAACGATTTGTAAAGCAATCTTGGGGTAAACTGGCAAATGCTACGCATCATCCAAAACAATTCCGCCGCCGGGGCCATGAGCTATTACAGCACGGCGGACTATTACAGCGAGGGCCAGGAACTGCTCGGCCAGTGGCGCGGGCAGGGTGCCGAGCGTCTTGGCCTGGCCGGTGGTATCGACAAGGCGACGTGGGACGCCCTGTGCGACAACCGCGACCCGGCGACGGGCCTGCCGCTGACTGCCCGCCGTAATCAGGAGCGTACGGTCGGCTATGACTTCAACTTCCACGTCCCCAAGAGCGTATCGGTTCTGTACGGCCTGACGCGGGATGAGCGGATTCTTGACGCCTTTCAAACCTCCGTCGATGAGACGATGCGGGATATCGAACGCGATATGAAAACCCGTGTACGGGTGGATGGTAAGAACGAGGAACGCACCACGGGCAACATGGCCTGGGGCGAGTTCACGCACTTCACGTCGCGGCCCGTGGACGGCGTACCCGATCCCCACCTCCACGCCCATTGCTTCGTTTTCAACGCGACATTCGACGAAAGCGAAAACCGCTGGAAGGCGGCCCAGTTCCGGGAACTCAAGCGTGACGCCCCATTCTTTGAGGCCGCGTTTCACTCTCGATTTGCCCGGCGCATTGAAGAATTGGGCTTGCCGGTTGAACGCACGAAAACCGGCTGGGAGTTGGAGGGTATGCCCAAATCAGTCGTCCGGACTTTTTCACGCCGGACGGCACAGATTGAGCAAACCGCAAAAGAGGCGGGCATTACCGACCCGGCGGAAAANNACGCGGGACAGCAAAAAGAAGGATATGCCATTCACGGATTTACAGCGGGAATGGCGGTCCCGCCTGTCCGGCGATGATCAGGACGCTATTGGCAGGGTTGCCGCAAACATCGGCGGTCCGGCTATACGCGAAGATCCCGCATTGGCGAAAGACGCCGTTACTTTCGCCGCCGATCATTGCTTCGAGCGCAATTCAGTGGTGCCGGAGCGGGTTGTTTTGGCGAAGGCGCTCAAGCATGGGGTGGGGAAGGCGAGTTTTGAAACGGTGGAATCTGCATTTCGTAAGCATGATCTTGTCTTCGGCGAACGCGATGGACGCAAGCTCGTCACGTCGGAAGACGTGCTGCTGGAAGAAACGCGGATGTTGAAATTTGCCCGCGATGGGCGCGGTACTTGTCCGCGACTTGGCAACGGGCCGCATGACTTCAACGATGCCAAGCTCNNCATGTGCTCAATTCTTCGGATCGAGTAATCATCATCAACGGTGCCGCCGGCGTCGGCAAAACCACGATGATGCGTGAAGCGGTGGACGCAATCGAAGCGGGCGGAAGCAAAGTGTTCACGTTCGCACCCTCCGCCGATGCCAGCCGGGGCGTATTGGCCAGCGAGGGATTTGAGAATGCAGACACGGTTGCTCGGCTGCTTGTCGATGAGAAGCTCCAACAAAGCATCAAAGATCAGGTCATCTGGATCGATGAGGCCGGACTGATTGGAACCAAAACGATGGGCCAGGTCTTCGACATGGCCGACAAACTCGGTGCCCGCGTGATTCTTTCCGGCGACCGCAGGCAGCACGGATCGGTCGAACATGGCGCGGCACTGCGTCTGCTCGAAACCGAAGCCGGGTGCCTTCCCGCAGAAATCAGGGACATTCAGCGGCAAAAAGGGGAATACAAACAGGCCGTGCAATCGCTGAGCGATGGCCGCACCGAAAAAGGGTTCCAGCAACTTGACCGTTTGGGCTGGATCAAAGAGGTTCCCGAAGGCGAACGGTGCAAGGCCCTGGCCGATGATTACGTTGCGACCGTCGCCGCCGGGAAATCAGCTCTGGTTGTCAGCCCCACCCATGCCGAAGGCGAGCGGATCACGGGTCAAATCCGCGAATCGCTGAAAGATTTGGGGCGGGTGGATACGGATGAACGGGAGTTTTCGATATTGGAAAGATCGAATCTGACGCAAGCGGAGCGTGGCGACGCTGTGAATTATGCTGCGGGCGACGTGCTGGTATTTCAACAAAACGCCCAGGGATACCGCAAAGGCGAGCGTCTCGTAGCCGAGAATGGTGCGTTGCCGCTGGATCAAGCAAGCAAATTTCAGAAGTACCGCACCCGAACCATTGCCATTGCTGAGGGCGATCTCCTCCGCGTCACGCAAAACGGAAAAACCGCTGATGGCAAGCACCGGCTGAACAACGGCGCGCAGTATGTGGTGGAGGGATTCACCCGGCAAGGCGACATCCGGCTCAATAATGGGTGGACCATCGACAAAAACTTCGGGCATCTGGACTATGGGTACGTCGTCACGAGCCATGCCAGCCAGGGCAAGACGGTGGACCGCGTTTTCATCGGGCAATCGTCCGAATCGTTTCCCGCTTCGTCACGGGAGCAGTTTTACGTTTCCGTTTCGCGTGCCCGGCAGCAGGCGACGATCTACACCGATGACAAGGAATCGCTGCTCGATGC
>PMAK01000225.1 GCA_003153655.1 Phycisphaerales bacterium | reverse complement strand
GGTTTCGCGTACCATCGAAAGCTTATGAGTGACACCGGCGCTGCGCTGCAAGCTAGTTCGACCGCGGAGAAACCCGCGCCGCCGGAGGATCAGACGAACATCAAGGAGACGATTGAGTCGATCCTGGTGGCGTTTATCCTGGCGTTCATTTTTCGCGCGTTCGTGGTGGAGGCGTTTGTCATTCCGACGGGGTCTATGGCGCCGACGCTGCTTGGGGCGCACATGCGGTTTCAGTGTCCTGATTGCGGGTGGGTGTTTGACGTCAATTATTCTTCGCGGAGCGAGGCCGAAGCGGAGGACATGCAGACGCCGCCGGACGCATATCCGCCGACGGATGTTTATTGCCCGAATTGCGGATTTCACATTGCGAGTCCGCAGGGGCAGGAGGCGACGCCGATCCCGGTGAATTATGGGGATCGGATTCTGGTGCTGAAATATCTTTATCTGCTGCATCCGCCGCGGCGATGGGATGTGGTGGTGTTCAAGGCGCCGGATGATCCGCAGGAATTTCATTATCAGCAGAATTACATCAAGCGACTGGTGGGATTGCCGGGGGAGCAGTTGATGGTGCTGGATGGTGATGTTTACATCAAGAACGCATCGTCGAGCCAATGGGAGATTCCGAAGAAGCCGCGTTCTGCGCAGGAGGCGCTCTGGCGGCTGGTGAATGACAGTGATTTTTATCCGCGGCTAAAGCATCGGGCCGCCCCGCCGCAGTGGTCGGAGCCGTGGAAATCTTCGGGGAATGGCTGGGAGACGGACAAGGCGAATCCACGGATATTTGATTTTGATAATGCGAACGGGACGGACACGTTGCGATTTGATGCGTCGGCCAACAGTACGACGCAGACAGTGACGGATTTTTTGACGTATGACACGAACCCCGAGGCGGGGATGATGCGCCAGCCGGGGTCTGTCGAGCATGATGATGAGGCGAGCAACGCGGTTTCGGATCTGAAGCTGACGGCGAATTACACGCGAACGAGCGGCAGCGGCGCGTTTCGGATGCGGCTGTCGCGGTTTGAGGATGTGGACGATACGTTTACGGCGGAGATCACGCCGGATGAGGTGCGGCTGATTCATCGCACGAGTTCCGGGTCGATCACGAGTTTGGAGAAGAAGCTTTCGGATGTGGGGATCAGCGCGGACAAGCCGATTTTTGCTGAGCTGATCAATGCCGATTACCGGGTGACGCTGCGGCTCAATGGGCATGAAGTGTTTGATCCGATGGATTATGACCCCAACGTTCCGTGGCTGATGGATCGGTGGCAGAAGGCTACCCGGGGAAGGTCCGGCGAGGCGGAGATCGAGGCGGAGAACCAGACGTGCAAGATTGAGCATCTGAGCCTTTGGCGGGACGTGTATTATACGAATCGCCGGTATGTGAGCGGGGAGCTGCGGACGGCGACGCCGGACAATCCGGTGAAGCTTGGGCCGAAGGAATATTTCGTGATGGGGGATAATTCGGCGATCAGCAAGGATGCGCGGTGGTGGGATACGCCGATCGATTTACCACATGAGGGGCTGGAGATGCCGGAGGGACGGGTTCCGGAACAGTTTTTGCTGGGGAAAGCGGTTTTTGTGTATTGGCCGGCGGGGTTCAGGGCGTACGATCATTTGTCAATCATTCCGAATTTTGCGGACATGCGTTGGATTCACTAAGCCGATAAAGAAGCTGTCTTGGTTGCCGTTGGCGGGCTAAGATATTGCGTGGTTTTTGATGAACCCGCGGTGCTGCGCACCGCCGCTAAATATTATGGAATATCGTCCTACTATTGCGATTACGATGGGCGAGCCTGCGGGCATTGGGCCGGAGGTGATTGTTAAGGCATTGTCTGATCCGGTGCTTCGGCATAAGGCGCATTTTATTGTTTATGGGATGAATGAACTGCTGCACTACGCGGCGGACATTGCTGAGTTTGATGTTTTCTGGTGGCGGGATCAGTTCAACGGACGGCTGCGGAATTATCCGCACGATGTGGTCGTGGTGGATTATGACCAGTATTCGATGCTGGGGACGGCTATTCGCGCGCCGAGCAAAATGGGGGGCGAGGCGTCGATGCGGTTTTGCCTGGATGCGATCGAGGCGGCGCAGAAGAAGCTTGTTGATGCGGTGGTGACTGGGCCGATTGCCAAGGAGAGTTGGAAGCTGGCGGGGTTTCATTTTCCGGGGCATACGGAGTTGTTTGCGCAGCGGACGGGGACGCGGCGATACGCGATGATGTTTGCGGGCGGGCCGCTGAAGGTTGTGCTGGCTACTGTGCATGTGCCGTTGATGGGATTGTGGGGGCGATTGAATATTGGGGCGGTTTTTCAGCCGATTGAACTGGTGCATCAGGCGCTGGTGGAGTGGTTTGATATTCCGAAGCCGCGGATCGCGGTGTGCGGGTTGAATCCGCATGCGAGCGAGAACGGGCAGTTTGGGGATGAAGAGGAGCGGATTATTTCGCCGGCGATTTTGATGGCGAAGGACCAGGGGGCGGATGTGAGCGGGCCTTATCCGCCGGATACGATTTTTATGAAGGCGCGGGACGGGCATTTTGATGCGGTGGTGGCGATGTATCACGATCAGGGGTTGATCCCAGTAAAGTTGCTGGCGTTTGATCAGGCGGTGAATGTGACGTTGGGCTTGCCGATCATTCGGACGAGTCCGGATCATGGGACGGCGTTTGATATCGTCGGGCGAAATCGGGCGAATCCGGGGAGCATGCGGGCGGCGATTGAATTGGCGATTGATCTGGCGATCAGGAGGCATCGGCGGTCGGAGAATCCGAATATTTCTCGGGGGGCTGGGAAGGGGAAGTGAGCGGGGTTGTGGAGAGAAGACCGATCAAAACCAAATCAAGGACGATATTGAGGAATGCCGCGAACATGACGCGGCGATTTTCGTTGCGAACTTTGCGCGACGAGATCGATTACGAAAGCGCGCTTGAGGTGGCTAAGACGCTCGTAGGTAGGGTTGATCCCATCGCGGAGCAAGTGGATTATTTGAATGCGCTGACAGACATCATTCAGAAGTATGAATCGCGTCACCATGCTGTCCATGAGCATCCCTCGGTGGAAACAGAGAAGAACGCGCGTCGCGATTCGACATAGCTCATCGCAGGCAAGCGGCGCGGCTAAGCGGTGGCTTTTCTTTTAGACGCCCTGCCACATCTTTCGGTAGGCGGCTTCCATATTTCGGGCGAAGCGCGGGGCATCCATCAGGGGGGATGTGCGCATCTTCTCTCTCAACGTTGATCTTAAATGAATTAATTGTGGTTGGTCCGCGGCCAGGCTTGTGGCGATGCGCGTGTATTCGTCGGGGGAATTGGCGATTAGTTCGGGGAGGTTGATGTTGGTGAGGATGCTGGCGCCGCCTCGGGAGATTGCGGTTTGGCCTCGGAGGGTGATGACGGGGACGCCCATCCATAGGGCGTCGCAGGTTGTGGTGCCGCCTACGTAGGGGAAGGGGTCCAGGGCAATGTCGATTTGGTGGTATTGCTGCATGTACTCGGACATGGGGAGTTTATTTACGAAGTTCAATCGCGTGGGATCGATTCCGGAATTGGAAAATATCTGGCGGACCGTTTCGCGGTGGGCGCCGTCGGTGGCGTGGAGGATGAGGCGGGAATTTGGAACCGCGGCGAGGATGCGGCACCAGGTTTCAATCGCGGCTGGGCTGTTTTTGCAGAAGTTGTTCAGGCAGCCGAAGGTGATGAACTTTTTTGTTGCGGCGGGGAGAGGGTTTGTGTCCGGCGCATCGGTTGGGGGCTCATAGCACCAATAGGTTTCGGCGAGACGGATGGATTGCTCGGTATAAAATTCGTCCGACGATCCTGGTGGATCGAGGTGCGGATCGGTGATGCGGAAGCCGATGGCGTCGAGGCCCGTGGTGCCGGCGTAGGCGAGATAAGTTGCCTGCACCGGCGCGGGTTTGCGGGCGAAGAGGGGCATGCGGTTGTTGGCCATGTGCATTGTGAGATCGATCAGGATGTCGATGCGGTCGCTCTGGATTAGTTTGGCGGCTTCGTCGTTATTTAGCGTGCGGATGTCTCGCCAGACGTCGGTGTGTTTTTGGATGAGCGTTGTCAGGGCGTTGTGAAATTGGACGGAGGCGTAGCAATAGATTTCGAATTGCTGGCGGTCGTGTGCAGCTAGGAGAGGCAAGATGAATCGGCCGACGGGATGGGCGCGGAAGTCTGGGGAGACGTAGCCGATGCGGAGGCGGCGGTTGGTAGCTGTATCGGGCGTTTGCGTGACCAACGGGGAGAAATTCGCGTGGCGTTTGGCCCAGGCGCGGTGCTCGGTCAGGAGTTGGGATTGTGTGCAGCGCGGGTCGAAATAGAGGGTGTAGAGAAGATTGCTGTGGAACGCGGGATCTTCCGGACTTAATTCGATCGCGCGGCGGAAGCATTCCATGGCCTCGTCGATGTGCCCCATGTCTTTGAGGATGTTGCCCATGGTGTTGTGGGACTCAGCTGGTTTCGGGTCGAGGGAAATTGCGCGGGTGATGGATTTGAGGGCTTCGTCGAGCAGGCCTTTGGACTGGAGGGAGGAGGCGCGGTTGGCGTGGGCGTCGGCGAAATCGGCGTTGAGGCGGATGGCGGCGTCGCATTCGGCGATTGCCTCATCGAGTCTTGCGAGCTGGGAGAGGCCATGCGCGAGGTTGCTGTGGGAGCGCGGGTTGTTGGGATTGAGGCGGATGGCGGTTGTGTATGCGTTGATGGCTTCTTCGGATCGGCCGCGGTTGCCGAGGGAGATGCCGAGGTTGTTGTATGCCTCGGCGAAATCGGGTTTGAGTGTGATGGCTTGGGAGAATTCTGATATCGCGTCGTCATATCGCATTAATTTTTGGAAGACCGAGCCGAGATTGAAATGGGCTNNTTGAAATGGGCTTCGGCATAGTCGGGCTTGAGTTCGATGGCTCGTCGATAGGAGACGATGGCGGCTTCTTTTTGGTTGGTGGCGCTGAGGGCGTAGCCGAGATTGAAATGGGCTTCGGCGTAGCCGGGACGCAGGGCGAGGGCTTTTTGAGCTGCGATTATCGCGTCTTCAAAGCGGCGGACATCGCTGAGGGCGGCACTGAGATTGTTGTGGGCTTCGACGAGTTCGGGATCGAGTTCGATCGCTTTGGCGAAGGATGTGACGGCCTGGTCGAGATTGCGCACGCGGCGTTGGGCTTCGCCGAGACTCATATGAAACAGGGCGGCATCGGGCATTGCCGCGATGGCTTTTTGGATTAGTTCGATTCCTTCGGAAGCGCGGCCGGTCTGGGCCAGAGCCATTCCTGATAGATGGAGGGCATCGGGGTGATTGGGATTGTTCTGCAATATCTGCTTGTACAAATCTTCGGCTTGGGCGAGACGGCCGGCTTGATGGTGGCTGATGGCGAGGGCCAGAGATTGATCGGGGGATTGATCGGGGGATTGATGCGGCGGGATGGAAGGAATCTGGCCGGTGGGTTTGGGGCTGGTGGCGCAGAAATCTTGCCAGATGCGGCGGTAGGCGGCTTCCATGTCGCGGGCGAATCTGGATGCGTCCATTAGCGGAGAGGCGCGGAGTTGATCGCGGATTGTGGAGCGAAGATGAGTGAGACGCGGAAAATCGCCGGCAAGGTCGGCGGCGANNGTGATGACGGGGACGCCCATCCAGAGGGCGTCGCAGGTTGTGGTGCCGCCGACATAGGGGAAGGGATCGAGAGCGATATCTATGTTGTGGTATTTGGTGAGGTAATCTTGAAGCGCAAGGCGTTGGACGAATGTGATGCGGTCGGGAGCGATGCTGTTCTGGGTGAATTGATCGAGGATGCGTTTGCGGTGACTGCCTTGGGCGGCGTGCAGAATTAATCGGGAATTTGGAACGCGGGTTAGCAGCTTGATCCATGCTTCCAGCGTGGGGTCGGTTATTTTGCAGAAGTTGTTGAGACAGCCGAAGGTGATGAAATTGTTTGTTGACGCCGGGAGAGGGTTTGCGGGCGGCGAATCGATTGGGGGCTCGTAGCACCAATAGCTTTGCGAGAGACGGAGCGAGCGCTCTGTGTAGTTGGCATCTGATGAATCCGGCGGATCGAGATGGGGATCGGTGATGCGATAGTCGATTGTGCCTAGGCCTGTGGTGCCGGGATAGGCAAGATACGTGGCCTGAACGGGCGCGGGTTTGCGGGCGAAGAGTGGCATGCGATTGCCGGCCATGTGCATGGAGAGATCGATGAGGATGTCGATGCGATCCTTGCGGATCAGGTCGGCGGCTTCTTCGTTGGTGAGGGGGCGGATGTCTCGCCAGTGGTCGGCGTAACTCTGGATGCGGGCGGTGAGATTGTCGGGGGAATCGACAGAGGCGTAACAGAAGATTTCGAAGGATTTGTGGTCGTGATTGGCGAGGAGTGGGAGCATGAAGCGGCCGACGGCGTGGGTGCAGAAATCTGGGGAGACGTAGCCGACGCGGAGGCGGCGGTTGGGATCGCGATCATTTTCGTGCGGGCGGATCAGGGATTTCAGAGGCGCGGCAAATTTGCCTGACCAGATTTGGTGCTGGGCGAACAGATCGGCCTGCGTGCAGTGTGAGTCGAAATAGAGTGTGTAGAGGAGATTGCTGTGGATGGCGGGCTCGCTGGGAGATTGTTGGACGGCACGCTGATAGGAGGTGATCGCCTGGGGAATCCGGCCCATGTCCTTGAGGATGTTGCCCATGGTGTTGTGCGGTTCGGCCAGATCGGGGGCCAGAGAAATGGCGCGAGCGCAGGCATTCATCGCGTCGTCGAGCAAACCTTTTCGCTTGAGGGCGAGGGCCATTGTGGCGTGGGCTTCGGCACTGTTTGGATTCAGACGGATAGCGGCTGCGCTGGCGGCGATAGCCTCGTCGACGCGGCCTTTTATTTCTAATGCGTAGCCGAGGTGAGTGTGGAGGCGCGGGTCGCTTGGGTTCAGGCGGACAGCAGTTGTGTATGCGGCGATAGCGGCGTCGAGTTGGCCGCGGGTTTGGAGGGCTACGCCGAGGTTATCCTGGGCGAGCGCGGAATCGGGCCTGAGTTGGATCGCGCGGGTGAGGGCGGCGATCGCTTCGTCGAAACGTCGGAGCTGCTGGCAGGCGGCGCCGAGATTGATCAGGGCGTCGGCAAAGTCCGGTCGAAGCTCGGCGGCGCGACGATAGGAATGGATCGCGGCGTCGTATTGGCCTTTGCCGCTGAGGGCGTTGCCCAGGTCGAAGTGGGCCTCGGGGAAGTTTGGGCTGAGGGCGATTGCTTTTTGGGCGGAGATGAGGGCTTCGTCGAAGCGGCCGGAATCGACGAGGGCGGCGCTAAGGGCGCGGTGGGCGTGGGGAAGCTTGGGATCTAGCTGGGCTGCAACCATCAGTTCGGAGATGGCTTGTTCGCGTTTGCCCTGGCGGCGATAGGTTTCGCTGAGATTGAAATGAAAGCCGGCGAAATTTGGGTTGATGGCGATGGCGCGGCGGATGAGTTCGGCCCCTTCATCGAAGCGGCCGGCCTGGGAAGTTGCTACGCCGAGGAGATGAAGGACGTTGGNNGTTGGCATCGCGGGGATTGGAGGTAAGGATTTGCCGGTAAAGGACCTGGGCTTGATCTAAACGGCCGGCCTGATGGTGGCTGATCGCCAAATCCAGGGCCTGCTGGGTGGTCACGATTGGATCATAGCGACGGGTAATCCGTTGACAACCTAGGCGTATGTCCAGTACCGTTCCGCACGCTGTTGGACTGGTGGTTATGGTGTTCGAGTCGCGCGTCGCGCTTCGACTGGCTCAGCGCATCGCAAGCGACGCGGCTAAACGATGATGAGCCTGGGTGGTTGCTGACTGGAGTTCGCGGTAAGGGTCGTACGGAGACACATGCAAACAGTGGTCAGTAAAGCGAAGGCGTACCTCAAAGTCCGGCAGAAGGCTGTCCGCGAGGCGATGAAGAAGCTGAGCCTCGATGGGCTGCTGCTGACGTCGCCGGCTGATCTTGCCTATCTTACCAACTTCACCGGGGATGATTCGATTGGGATCATCACGGCCAAAGACTTCATTCTGGTCACCGACTTCAGGTATACGGAGCAGGCGCAGATCGAGGCTGGGTGGCTGAAGGTGGTTATGCGCGAGGGGAAGATGGATGTGGCATTGGCCGACACTATCATTGAGGCGAAGTTGAAGCGGGTGGGGTTTGAAATCAATCGGGCAACGTTTGGGCAGATTCATGCGCTGGATAAGGCGATCAGCGAGAAGGCGGGGGCGAAGGCTGTTGAGCTTTTGCCGATCGAGGATGTGCTGGTCAATATCCGGAAGGTGAAGGACGATCATGAGATCGATTTGATCCGGAAATCGGCGGCTATCGCGGAGGAGGCGTTCACCGCGATTCGGGATGAGATCAAGGTCGGGCAATCTGAGAATTATCTGGCGGGGCTTTTGNNGCGCTGGTGAAGAAGGATGAGCCGGTGCTGATTGATTGGGGGGCGATATTTGATGGGTATTGCAGTGATATTACGCGGACGCTTTTGATTGGGCGGGTGAGCGCGAAGATTAATGAAATTTATAAGGTTGTTTTGGATGCGCAGCTGGCGGCGATTCGGTTTTTGCGACCGGGCGTTACGACGCAGCAGGCGGATCGGGTGGCGCGGGACCTGATCGACAAGGCGGGATATGGGGCGCAATTCGGGCATGGACTGGGTCATGGGATTGGGCGGGAGATTCATGAGTTGCCGACGCTGAGAAAGACGGGCGCGGATGAGGAATTGCGGCCGGGGATGATTGTGACGGTGGAGCCGGGAATTTATCTGCCTGGCGAAGGCGGCGTGCGGATTGAGGATGATGTGCTGATTACGCATAGCGGGTGTGAAGTGTTGACGACGCTAGACAAAACCATTTGAGGATGGCAGCTTGAGCGAAAAGAAACCATCAAAGAAATCGGCGAAATCGACATTCCCTCGCAACAGTGGGCCGATGGACGTGTCGCTGCTCGCGAGCATTGTGAAGCTGATGCAGGAGAATGACCTGAACACAGTGGAGCTGCGCGACGGGGAGAAGCGGGTGATGTTGTCGCGCGGACCTGGTGGAGCGGTGGTTCCAGGGCCGATGCATTATGCGGCTCCCGCGGGCCATTCAGCCCCGCCGGCGGCGAGCGCGGCTGCGGAGGCGCCGGCTGCCGAGTCCGGCGACGATGCGTCGCTGCACGTGGTTAAGTCGCCCNNGCAAGAGCCCGATGGTGGGGACGTTTTATTCGGCGGCGAGTCCGGATGCGAAGCCGTTTGTGAGCGTGCGGACGGAGGTTTCGGACGAGACGGATGTTTGCGTCATCGAAGCGATGAAGGTGTTCAACAATGTGAAGGCGGAGTGCAAGGGAACCATCGCGAAGATTTTGGTGAACAATGGGCAGGTGGTTGAGTTTGGGCAAGTTCTTTTTCTTGTTAAGCCGTGACGGAGCGTTTGGCCGTGACGGAGCGCCGGAAATTACATTTCGCGGACACGGATGCGATGGCGGCGGATGTTGGACGGCTTCGGGCTGGATACAGGCAATTGGGAAACTGGTCATTGCCGCAGACTTGCTGGCATTTGAAGAAGGCGTTGGATTTTTCGATGCGGCCTGGGCCATATGAGCCGGTGCGCGGCGGGTTCCTGCGATGGGTGATGATTCGCGGAATTCTGCTGATGGGACGAATCCCTTCGGGGATGTATGCCCCGGAACGAATTACGCCGACGAAGGATGTGTTGGATGCGGCGACCGACGAGTTTTTGACGACGCTGGAGTTGTTGAAAAATTATAAAGGTGAATTCGCACCGCATCCGAGGCTTGGGAATCTGAGTCGCCGCAGCTTTTACAAATTGCACTTGATTCATTGCGCGCATCATTTCAGTTTTCTCCTGCCGACCAGCGGGCAACAGGCATAACATGGCAATGTTTTCGAAAATATTGATCGCCAATCGGGGTGAAGTGGCGCTGCGGATTATCCGGGCTTGCCGGGAGTTGGGTGTGCAGTCGGCGGTGGTTTATTCGACGGCGGACAAGGACGCGGCGTATCTGAAGCTGGCGGACCAGTCGATCTGCATCGGGGATGCGCCGCCGGCGGAGAGTTATCTGAATATTCCGCGGATTATTTCGGCGGCGGAGATCGCGGACGTGCAGGCGATTCATCCGGGGTATGGATTTCTGGCGGAGAACGATCACTTTGCCGAGGTGTGCCGGAGTTGCAAGATTGAATTCATCGGCCCCCCTGCTTCTGCGATGGCGGCTGTTGGAAATAAAGTCGCGTGTAAAAAGCTGGCGAAGAAGGCGAAGGTGCCGACGGTTCCCGGGAGTGACGGGGCGATCGATGATGAAAAAGTGGCCATGAAGGTGGCGGCGCAGATCGGGTATCCGGTGATCATCAAGGCGGCGGCAGGCGGCGGCGGGCGCGGGATGCGCGTGGCGCATAATGATGTTTCGCTTCGCGCGGGATTGAAGCAGGCGCAGGCCGAGGCGGAGAACGCGTTTAAGGACTCGACGGTTTATATCGAGAAATTCGTGGAGTTCGGGCGGCATGTCGAGGTGCAGATATTGGGGGACAATCACGGGAACATCGTACATCTGTGGGAGCGGGATTGTTCGATGCAGCGGCGGCATCAGAAGCTGGTGGAGGAATCGCCCAGCCCGATGCTGAAGCAGGAGACGCGGGAGAAGCTGTGCGAGGCGGCGGTGCGGCTGGCAAAGGCGGCTGGGTATGTGAACGCGGGGACGGTGGAGTTTCTGGTTGATGCGGACGGGAGTTTTTATCTGCTGGAAGTGAATGCGCGGATTCAGGTGGAGCATCCGGTGACGGAGCAGGTGACGGGGATCGATTTGATCAAGGAGCAGATACGGATCGCGTCGGGGTTGCCGATGAGTTTCAAGCAGAAGGAGGTGGTGCAGAGCGGGCACGCGATTGAGTGCCGGATTAATGCGGAAGATCCGCAGCGGAATTTTGCGCCGTCGCCCGGGTTGATCGAGGAGCTTCGGGTGCCGGGCGGGCCGGGCGTGCGATGGGATAGTCATGTGTATGCGGGGTATCGGATTCCGCCGAACTATGACAGCATGATTGGGAAATTGATTGTGCATCGGAAGACGCGGGCCTTGGCGATTGCGACGATGAAGCGGGCATTGGGGGAGTTTCATGTTTGGCCGATCAAGACGACGATTCCTTTGCAGTTAAAGATTATGAACGATCAGAATTTTGCGCGCGGGGATGTGGATACGGGGTTTGTGGAGCGGGTTTTGTTGGGTCGGTGAATGCCGGTTGCAGTTTTTGAATTGGGCTTTGGCTTGCTGGCCCGCGGGGCAGGCTGGCCTGATACTGTTCAGGGCAGCCTTTTATCGGCGATGAGAGGTGTTGCGAGCCCGCTGTTATTTGATCGTTTGGTTCGGTGCGGTGGGCGGGATATAGTTTGGGTGTGACGGCTAGCGATTCTGAATCTCGATTGCTTTTGGAGGGGCTTACCGAGCCGCAGCGGAAGGCTGCTTCTCATGTGGATGGGCCGCTGCTGATTGTGGCTGGGGCGGGGAGCGGGAAGACGCGGGTTATTACGCGGCGGGTGGGGTATCTTTTGTCGCTGGGGATTGATCCGCGGTCGATTCTGGCGATTACTTTTACGAATAAAGCCGCGGGGGAGATGAAGCAGCGGATCTCGGCGGCGGCGCCTTCGCCGATCCGGGATTGGGGAAGGTTGGATCAGCCTTGGCCGATTATTTGTACGTTTCATTCGCTTTGTTTGCGGATACTCAAGCATTATGCGGGACGGATTGGGCTGGCGCCGAATTTTTCGGTGTTTGATTCTTCGGATCAGACGCGGGTGGTGAAGGAGGCGATGAAGGCGCTGGATATTCCGGCGATGCATTTCACGCCGGGGGCGGTGCATTCGGCGATCAGCAACGCGAAGAACAAGCTGATCGACGCGGATGAATATGCGCAGTCGGCATCGGATCATTATTCGCGGACGGTGGCGCCGATTTTTAAGAAATATCAGCAACTACTGGCGGCGAACAATGCGCTGGATTTTGATGATCTTTTGATGCGGGCGGTTCGGGTTTTGCGGGATCATCCGGCGATTTTGGCTGAGCTGCAGGAGCGGTTCCGGTACATCATGATCGATGAGTATCAGGATACGAATCATGCGCAGTATGTGCTGGTGCATGCGCTGGCGATGAAGCATCGGAATATCTGCGTGGTGGGTGATCCGGATCAATCGATCTATGCGTGGCGCGGGGCGGATATCGCGAATATCCTGAGTTTTGAGAAGGATTATCCGGATGCGGTTGTGGTGCGGCTGGAGCAGAATTACCGATCGACCAAAACGATCCTGGCGATCGCGGACCGGCTGATTTCGCACAACAGCCAGCGGAAAGAGAAAGGACTTTGGACGGAAAATGATGCTGGGGAGAAGGCACTGGTGCTGCTTTGCCGGGATGAGCATGATGAGGCCCGGGCAGTGGCGCAGGAATTGGTGGGGTTGCATCGGGAGGGGATTGACTGGAATCGGATGGCGAGNNCTGTCGCGGGTGATGGAGGATGCGCTGCGGCGGATGCAGATTCCGTATCAGATTGCGCGCGGGGTGGAGTTTTATAATCGCAAGGAGATCAAGGATGTAATGGCGTATCTGCGGGCGATTGCGAATCCGATGGATGAAGTGAATTTGACGCGGATTGTGAATGTGCCGACGCGGGGGATTGGGGATTCGAGCGTGCGGNNTTTCGCTTTGGGAGGCGATGTCGCGGGCGGGGGAGATTTCCGGATTGTCTGCGCGGGCGGTGAATTCGATGGGGAATTTTGTGCGGTTGATTGAATCGTTTCGCAAGGGGCGGGAGGGGCCGCTGGGAACGATGCGCGGATTGATGGAGGATGTGATTCGGCGGAGCGGGATTGAGCAGATGCTGCGCAAGGTTGATCCGGGCGAAGAGGAGCAGCTGGCGAACGTGGAGGAGTTGGTTTCGGCGGCGGCGGAATATGACAAGGAGCATCCGGAGGGATCGCTGGATGAATATTTGTCGCAGGTGAGTCTGGTGAGCGATGCGGATCATATGGCGGGGGCGGGCGGCGCGGTGATGCTGATGACGTTGCATGCGGCGAAGGGATTGGAGTTTCCGGTGGTGGCGATGATTGGATTGGAGGAGGGATGCTTGCCTCATGTGCGGGCGCAGAATGATATGGATCAACTGGAGGAGGAGCGGCGGCTTTGCTTTGTGGGGATTACGCGGGCGCAGGAGCGATTGATTTTGTCGAAGGCGGGCCGGCGGATGATTCGGGGGTTGTCGGGGGCGACAGTGACTAGTCAATTTTTGGCGCAGATGCCTAAGGATAAATTGCGGGTTGTGAATCTGGCGGAGGATTCGTGGGATCAGAGTGAGCGGCGGCAGGATGATGTGCAGGAAATTGAGGGGGAATTTCAGGTTGGGCAGGCGGTGCGGCATCCGGCGTTTGGGGTGGGGAAGATTCTGGAACTGTCGAAGACGGGGACGAATACGCGGGCGATTGTGGAGTTTCGGGGAATGGGGCGGAAGACTTTGATTTTGGAGTATGCGCGGTTGGAGGCGGTTTCATCGTGATCGTTTTTTCAGGGCTGCCTGAAGATTCTGGTTTGCTGTTGGGTTGTCCGGGTCGATGGCGAGGGCCTTTTGCAGCATTGCGATGGCGGCGTTGAGTTGGCCCTGCTGCGCGAGGATAGCGCCTATGCTGGCCATTGAATCGGCGTTGTCTGGATCAATCTCCAACACTCTTTGATATTCAGCCAGTGCTTTGTCGAGGCGGCCCTGGGCGTAGAAGGCGCTGCCTAGATTTTTGTGGGCGCTNNCCCATTTTCGGCGAGGACGATTTGGCACTGGTCGATTGCTTCGGGGATTCGGTTTTCTTCGATCAGCAGCACGGCGAGATTGGTTCTGGGGTCTTCGTATTCCGGGTAGAGATCAATTGCGCGCTGGTAGGATTGAATGGCCTGGAGGCGATAGTGGCGGGCGGTTTCGGAGCCTTTCGTCTGGCTGGCGAGGCCCTGGTAGGCGGTGCCGAGTTGGAATTCTTTTCCGGCGCGGAGGCGATGGAAGACGGGTTCGGGGGAATCGGGGGTGGCGGCGAGGGCTTTGAGGTACATGTCACGGGCGGCGGCAAAATTTCCTTCGATGTAGAAGCATTGGCCTAGGCCGACCCAGTCGGCGGCGTCGTGACGGATTTCCATGGCG
>PMAK01000122.1 GCA_003153655.1 Phycisphaerales bacterium | reverse complement strand
CATATTGCGTAGTCCAAATCGGCGCGACCGATGACGTTTTGCCTTCTTAGCTATTGCGGCGGCGACGGGCCATGAAGCCGAATCCGGCCGCGAGCAGGAGTCCTGCTGACGCGGGTTCCGGGACGTCAGCCATCAAGCCGTTGGCGGCCGCAAAGGCGTCGATCGCGGCAAGATCGCTGGCGGGAATCACAATTGAGGCGCCGTTGGACTCCTTACCGAGGTTGCCGACGAGCAGAGTGAAGTCGTCGCCGTTGACGACGCCGTCGTAGTTGAAGTCGCCTTCGTCCCAGGCGGAGACCGACTTGCCGAGGTTGCCGACGAGGATCGTGAAGTCGTCGCCGCTGACGACGCCGTCTAGATTGGCGTCGCCGTAAAGCGTGTATTTGACTTCAAGCTGGCCGGAGGAGAGGGAGGCGGGGTTGCCGATGTCGGCTGAATCAGCATAGCCCAGGCCGTAGTGGCTGCTATCGGATGCGGCGACAGAACTGTTGATGCCGGTGCCGGTCCATGCTCCACCCGCGTAGCCGCTTGTGAGTTCGGCACGAATCGAAGCAGCGGGGTCCGCCGAACTGCCGTAATTGATAATCAGGGTGTTGTTCTGAAGGTTGAGGGTCCCGCCGTCGGACAGACTGTCCAGCTCGAGCGTTGTCCCGGTGCCGCCGACGGATGCGGTTGAGCCGCTGGCGAGGGCCAGCTCGTGTGCGTGCGTTGAGTTGCCGAAGGCGATGCTGGCGGCGTTTCCAACGCTGATGATGGATTGATAGGTGACCGTGCCGGCTCCGGTCTGGGTCAATGTTTTGCCGGAATTGATCGTCACCGGATTTGCGACGAGAAGGGTTGCGCCGCTGGCGACGTTGAAGACCGTATTGCTGGCGATAACGACAGGCAGGTCGAGTTCCTGCGTCCCCGCGTCGACCACGACCATTGCATTGCCGGTCGTTGCCTGAAGCGTCAACGTCGGCGCGCCTGCGATGACGTATTCGTTCGCGTTGTTAAAATGCAGCAACCCTGCCGTGATGGCAGAGTTTGTGAATATCGTTTGCGGACCCGTGGTGATAGCCCCGAAGAAGTCAGCTTCCACGCCAACCGCGTTGGGGATCGACCCGGTCGTCCAGTTTCCTGACGAGTTCCAGTTTCCGCTGTTATTAACCGCCCACTGGGCGATCGTCGGCGGTGTGCCAGCGCCTTCGAGATCGGCATCGTCCACAAACGCCGCCTGCTGACCGGGAACGGTCGATCCGCCGGTGAAGTCGAAGCTCACCTGCACCTGGGTTGTGCCGGTTGGTGCGACGCCACTGACCGCATACTGAAGCCATGAGTTTGTTGTTGTCACTGAACTGCTGGGAATATCGGTTTCATCGGAGAAACCATTGCTGTCGAGCGTTCCTACGGGTGATCCTCCGGCGTTTAGAAATGTCAGGGCCAGGTCGGAAACCTCGCCGGGGATGGTTGGCTCGGCAGTTTCGAAGAAGTAATAGCCGGTGAGGCTATAGGTTGTGCCGACGCCGGCGGCCGGGACAGGGACGTTTTGGTAGACTCCGCCGGCCGCGGGCATAAAGGTTTGTTCCCAAATGCTCCACTCGCCACCGGCGGTATGATTCTCGAAGTTAGCCCGAAGGGTATCGCCCCCGTAAAGAGTCCATCCGGTAGCCGTCGTATCCGTGCTACTGCCGCTGGTATCCGTCGGGCTCTCAAAACCAGGATTGGTCAAAAGATTCGCCGCGCTGGCGGGAATTGCCATTGCCGCGATAACCAGTCCGATCGCACTGCCGAGAGATCCGGCTTTTTTTTCGATTTGATAACGCATTATGTCCTCCTGCACTAAAAGAGATATGAACCGAGCGTTGAATGGCCGCTCATTGATTTCGCCTCTCGCCAATTACACTTCCGACAAATGTAACCGCTTTCATTTTCCCACAACGGCACACTCTGTCAAGGAAAAAATTATAGGGCGACATGTTTGCCGCGAAGATAGACGGCGATGGATCGTCAGCGGAATGAATACGCTGACGCCGTGCAATCAGCCGCTATTTATCGATATGTGAGCCCTATTTTCGGGTGCCGGAAATCCAATTTCGTCGCCGAGAAATTTAAGACAGATTGTAGACTTCGCCACGCCTTATGCGTGGATGTTGTGAACAAATCTGGAATATGCTTGTAACCGGTTACTGTTAGACTAGAATTGAGGCCCGGGTGGTTAGCTTACTCGTGCCGCCACGACTCGAATAGGCATTTAGGCGCTTGGTTTCGTTCGACAGCATCATCTGTTGGAGGTGCATATTGGGCGAAATATCAATCTCAGATTCGTCGGTGAGGGGGGAACGATTGCAGGTGGATCTGGCCGATGAATCCGCGTTTGAAACGTGTGCCATTGCCGGCGCGGACGGCATAACGATCAAGGCGCTGAGGAACGGTTGCATCTATTCCATCGAGCGTGGGGAGATTCAGATCAATCAGATTCTCGCCAGTCCGCTGGCTGGCGGAATCCATCGGATTTACCTGCGTATTCACGAAGACAGCGGCATTTCGTCCGTGGAAATTGTGGGGCCTCGGGCGGCCAGCGCGTTCGCGTTTGGGCCGGATCGATTCGTTTGGTCCGGGGCCTGGCGCGGGCTGCACTATCGCTGCATTTGCCGAGCGCCGGACGCGGGGGATGCCTGGTTTTTTCGGGTTGAGGTGGAGAATCGATCGGAAAATGCGGTGAATTGTGATGCCGTGATGGTGCAGGATATTGGTTTGGCGGCGCGCGGGCAGGTTCGGAACAATGAGAATTATACATCCCAATATTTGGATCATTTGGCAGCGACACATTCTGAATTGGGCTATTTACTGATGACGCGGCAGAATCTTCCGCAGCCGGGCGCGACGCATCCCTGGCTGCTTCAGGGATGTTTTCCGAAGGCCGTGGGTTTCACGACGGATGGGTTTGATTTCTTTGGGGTTGGGTATAAGGCCGACGGGGTTCCGGCGGCGCTTTTCAGGGGCACTATCGGCGAGCGTGTTCGGCAATATGAGGCGGCTTACACGGCAATCCAGTCAAATCAGGCGGAAATAGAGCCATCGGATTGCTTTGCGTTCACCTTTTTTTGCAGTTTTTCCGGCGATCATCCGGAGCCTTCCTCCGCATCGGATATCGATGAAATGAGGCTGGGGAGTTTACGGGCGGCCGCTGGGGAAATTGCCTTGATGCCGGCTGGCGCGGGAAATTTGTTGTCGCCAAAACCGGGTCGCGGGATTTTTCAGACGGCGGATTTGTATGCGGCGGAAGACTTTGACGAGAGCGATATTCGGGCCCAATTTCCAGGCCGGCTGAGGCACGAGGAGTTTGAGGGTGGGAAGCGGCTTTCGTTTTTTTATGGTCCGCAATCACGCCATGTGGTGCTGAAAGCCAAGGAAATTGCGGGTGCGCGGCCGCATGGTCACATCATGCGGAGCGGGCGCGGTTTGCTGCCGGATGCGGAAGTTATGTCGTGCACGTGCTATTGCGCTGGGGTTTTTGGCTCGCAAATGGCGCTTGGGAACTCGGTGTTTGGGAAATTTCTATCGACGGTTCGAGACCCGCTGAATATCGTTCGCTCCAGCGGTTTGCGGATATTCGCGCGGCGGCACCCGACGGGGGCGTGGCGTCTTTTGGGCGTGCCGTCGGCATTCGAAATGGCGCCGAATTTTTGCCGGTGGTATTACAAGGGGAATGGGAATTTGTTGACGGTGAGTTGCATCGCATCAGATGAGGATGCAGCGTTTACCTACGAGATTTCCGCGGAAAAGCAGGGCCTGGAGTTTCTCATTTGCGGTGAATTCGCGGCTGGCTCGCAGGAGTATGATTCTTCTCCGCGGTTGTTGATTGATGCGCGCACGATGCGGATAACGATTCGGCCGGATTGCCGATCGCAGCTTGCGGCGAAATATCCTGAGATTGTCTTTCATGCGGTGAGCTCGGCGCCGGGGGCGATTGAGGCGATCGGCGGCGATGAGCTGATTGGGGTGAATCCTGGGGCGACGCCGCTGCCATATTTTGCGATCCGTAGCCGTCCGACCAGGCTGTTTACGCTTTCGTTTGTCGGGTCGCTGGATACCGGTCCTCGAGCGGAATTGCTGTGTGCGAAGTATGAGGCATTGGAGGCGGAATCGCCGCTGGAAACAGCGAATAACAGTGCTTTTTGGAGCGAGGCGAGCCAGGGAATACGAATTTCATCGGCTTCGAGTGATAAGGCCGCGCAGATTCATGATGCGCTGGCTTGGTTTGCGCGGGATGCGATTATTCACTTCAGCGTTCCGCGCGGGCTGGAGCAGGCCAATGGCGGTGCGTGGGGCGTGCGGGATGTCTGCCAGGGGCCGGTTGAATTTCTGCTCAGCCAGGATCGGGCCGAGGTCGTAAAAACAATTCTCCATGAGCTGTTTTCGCAGCAGTATGAAGGGCGGGGGGATTGGCCGCAGTGGTTTATGTTTGCGCCATTTCAGGAGTTTCAGTCGAGCACATGCCATGGGGATATCGCGATTTGGCCGCTGAAGGCCCTGTGTGATTATTTGGAGCACACGGATGACGGGGAGATTCTGGGCGATCGTTTACCCTATACGAATGAGGAGAGTTTTGCGCGCACGGAGCGCCGCGAGACGATCCTGGAGCATGTGGACCGGCTTTTGGAGCGGTTGCAGCAGCAATTTGTGAAGGGGCTGTCGATTCCGCGTTATGGGGAGGGGGATTGGGATGATTCGCTGCAGCCGGTTTGCCCGGAGCGCGGCGAGCGGATGGCCAGTTCGTGGACGGCGGCGCTAATGTATCAAACGTTGCGGCGATATGGGGCGGTTTTGGCGCGTTCCGGACAATCGGAACGGGCAGGCAGCGCGAGCGAACTGGCTGATCGGATTTACGCTGATTTTCAGCGTTTATTGATTGTGGACGGCGTTGTGGCAGGATTCGTTGTCTTTGACGAAGGGACTGCTCGGCCGGAACAATATCTGCTGCATCCCCTGGATAGGAGCACGGGGATTGGGTATCGGCTGATTCCGATGACGCGGGGGATTCTGGGTCATATTTTCTCGGTGGAGCAGGCGAATGCTCATCTTGAATTGATCAAAAGGCACCTGGCTTTTCCGGATGGGGCGCGGCTGATGGATCGGCCGACGCGGTATAGCGGAGGACGGGAGTCGGTCTTTCGGAGATCCGAATCGGCGGCTTTTTTTGGTCGCGAAATCGGACTTCAATACGTGCATGCCCATCTGCGGTATGCAGAGGCTCTGGCGGTGATGGGAAAGGCCGAGGATCTGTTGCAGGCACTCTGTGCGGCGAATCCGATTGCTGTTACGCAGACGGTGAAGAAGGCGGGGCTGCGGCAGCGAAACTGTTATTTCAGCAGTTCGGATGCTGATTTTCGGGATCGATACGAAGCCTCGCGGGACTATGAGAAACTGCGGCGGGGGGAAGTGGCGGTTAATGGGGGATGGAGAATCTATTCCAGCGGGCCGGGGATATACACGGGCCTGGTGGTGCGGCAGTTGTTTGGATTGCGGCGGTATTTTGACTGTATGGAATTCGATCCTGTTTTGCCCGCTGAGTTGGATGGGATCGAATGTGAACTGAAATATCGTGGGCGGGCGGTCCGGTATCAGTTTGGGGTCCGCGGCAGCGAGGCGGTCAGGCATGTCTATATAAACGGCGTGGAAATGATGCCTCTGGAGAGGGCGAAGAACCCGTATCGTCCTGGAGGGATCCGGATCAAGAAGACGGAGTTTGAGAAGGCGCTGGATCGACCTGAAAATCTGGTGCGGATCGAACTATAGCGCCTGCAACACGACCAAGGGGCGGTTTGATTTCAAGGGTTTCTGAGTTTTTTTCTTGACAACGCGGGAAGACTGGGGAAAATGTAAGCGGTTACAGAGATGCCGATTTTGCGATAGCTGATGCCATGATGCCGACAACCACGATTAGAAAGAGTCAAGCCACGCTTTACGACGTGAGTCGTCTGTCCGGTGTTTCCACGGCGACGGTGTCGCGCGTGTTCAGCGGCAAGGCGCGCGTCAGCGAAGAAATAAAGAAGCGGGTTTTAGATGCGGCACAGGAGCTTTCGTACGAAGTGAGCCATGCGGCGCGATCGCTGGCGGGGCGGCGGACGCAGACTCTGGGCGCGATTTTCCCTGAGATTTCGAGCGGGTTTTACGCGGACGTGCTGGCTGGAATTGACGAGATCGCCGCTGAAAGCGGTTTCGACGTTCTCGCATCTTTCGTCGGAAAACGCCGCAGCCGGCCCGAACTGGTCAACAGACTTCTGCGTCAGGGCCGGGCGGATGCGCTGCTTGTTTTGAATCTGGATGATACGGCGGACCTCGATCCGGAGACCGTGGCGCAGCTCCCGATCATTTTGATTGACCGTGAGATCAGCGGTACGGAACTGCCGGTCCTGGGAATGGATAACGTCGCGGGCGCCGAGGCGATGATCGAACATTTGTTTGAGCAGGGACATCGGCGGATCGCACTGCTGACGGGACCGAAGGGGAACTATGACTCCGGCCAGCGCCTGCTGGGATGCCGGCAAGCGGCTGCGAGGCTGGGGCTTGATCTTAATGAGAATCTGATCTGGGCGGGCGGCTTTACGATGGCCAGCGGCAATCGCGCGGCCAAGGAGTTGGTTGATTCCCGGGGGCCGCTGCCTGACGCGATATTCTGTTTTAATGATGCGATGGCGATCGGAATGGTGAATGAATTTCACCGGGCCGGCGTATCGGTGCCGGGCGATGTGGCGATGGCGGGTTACGACAACGTTGACGCCGCGGCGCATCTTTCACTGACCAGCGTTGCGTGCCCGATGAGGCTGATGGGCCAATTGGCGGCACGATGGGCGGTTGAGCTTGTTACACAGAGTAAAAGGCCGGTCGGACATCGACTTCAGGTCCGGCTGGTGGTTCGTTCTTCATCGGCAGGAAAGGAAAGCAAAGGNNGAGGGTTCTTGCTGGCGCTGGTACCGAACGCGGTCGCTGATGGTTGATTAGGATTGGTTTGTCGCGGCTGCATAGTTAGACACCTCTCGGCGATTGAGGCCTCACAATTCTTTGTTTGGAGGAGCGATGGTTCGCTCGAAAAAAAATATTGCTGCGATGAAGAACGAGTCCGACATGTCGCGGACGCGGGGTGACGGGTTCACGCTGGTCGAGTTATTGGTTGTAATTGGGATTATCGCAGTATTGATCGGAATCTTGCTCCCGGTGCTTGGCAAAGCGCGCGAGCAGGCCAATCAGGTGAAATGCATGGCCAATCTGCGACAGATTGGTCAGGCGGCGATTATTTACGCGGGTGACAATCAGGGGTTTTTGCCCTTCGGTTTCGTGGGTTACAACCATGCGATTGATCCGGATCCCACGAAGCTCTGGACTTATCCCCCCGGACAGAATCTGTATTTTGATTGCGGAAATCCGACGAATACGAATTGCTCAACGGATTGGACGGTACTGCTGGCGCACGAAATGAGTTCACGGTCGGGTGAGAATTACGGGATTATGCAGAGTACCGGGCAATTGAGTGGCACGAATAATACGGGATATCGCGGGGTCTTCATTTGTCCATCCGCGCCGCAGTCTTCCCAAGACAATATTTTCACCGACTATTCTACCCATCCGCGGCTCATGCCGGATCTATCCACGGCAGACAATTACGGCATCTACCTCACACAGCAGGCGGAGGGGAAACACGCGGTTATTACTCAAGGGTATCTGATTCCATACAAGGTGGCGCGCATCAAACGATCCACCGAGATAGCGCTAATTTTCGACGGCGCGGTTCAAAGTAACAACGGATACTGGGATGCCTCGGCCGATGCTTATGCACTGGACAATGCCAATGTGTATGCCCATGCCTATATGACCGACCAATATAATTTACCAAGCAATGTGACCCCGGTGTTTCCGCCGACGGAGAACCAGGGGCTGCCGATCAGCTTGTCCTGTTCGACGACCAACGGCAACAGTGGTTTTGCCAACCAATATTACAACTCCGATACGACGCAAAACGTGGGCAACATTCGTTTTCGCCATGGCGGCAGTACACAGGCAAATGTTCTCATGGTGGACGGCCATGTGCAGACGTTCAGCTACAACTCGGTTACGCATTCGACGGACATGCTTGAAAGCAATATCAATGTGAACCCATAAAACTCAGGCGGAGTTGGAGAGAATGCGATTGAGCAACGGGACAATCAGATGGTCGGCGGCCTTCATATTGGCCGCGTCCTTCGTTGGTCTTTCGCCGTTCGCGCGCGGGGAAGAGCCGGCGTTGTCGGCCGTCCAGCTCGCCGCGGATGATGCGGCCATCGAAAATCCCGCGTCTTTGCCGGGCAAAGTGGTTCTTACGCCGCGCGACGAAAAATTTCTTGATGATCTGGAATCCCGGGGGATTCAATTCTTTGTCAACGAGGCGGATCCGGTAACGGGTTTGATGCCCGACCGGTCCAAAGCCACTGGCGGGGCAACTGAATTCGCCAGCATCGCGTCGGTTGGTTTTGGTTTGACGGCGCTCTGCGTCGGCGATCAACGCGGCTGGGTTCCTCACCAGGTGGCTTACGATCATTCCCTCCGCGTCCTCCGCTTTCTACGCGATCACGGGCCGGGCCAGCACGGGTATTTCTATCATTTCCTCAACATGCACACCGGCGAGCGCGCCTGGAACTGCGAAGTGTCTGATATCGACACCGCGCTGCTGATGGCTGGCGTGCTGACCGCTCGCCAGCATTTTGCCGGGACGGAACTGGCGGGCATCGCGGATGATTTATATCAGCATGTGGAATGGTCCTGGCTGAGCAGCCCGGACGGAACGCTGTATATGGGATGGAAGCCGGGGACTGGTTTTCTTGATGCCCGGTGGAAGGATTTTAACGAGGGGCCGCTGATTTACCTCATGGGGCTTGGATCGAAAACACATCCGCTGTCTGCCCGATCGTGGGAAGCGTGGAAGCGGGAACCCGTTGAAACGTATGCGGGTCTGACATACCTGCGGTGTCCGCCGCTCTTCACGCAACAGTATCCGCAGGTCTGGTTCGATCTTCGCGGTCTGCGGGACAATCATGCTGACTATTTCCGGAATTCGCAGCTCGCTACGCTGGCGCAAAGACAGTGGAGCATTGATGAGCTGAGCAAGCAGTTTCCAATGTATGGGCCGAACCTATGGGGACTAACGGCATCGGACAGTGAAGACGGTTATAAAGCGTGGGGCGGTCCTCCGGCGCCTCAAGACGACAGCATTGACGGGAGTGTTGTTCCCGCCGCCGCGGCGGGGAGCCTCGCGTTTGAGCCGCGCATCTGTCTCGATGCCCTCGAAAACATGCGGGCGAAATACGGAACAAAGGCATATTTGCGATACGGATTTGTAGATGCGTTTAATCCCGGCAATGGTTGGTACAACCCGGACGTCTTGGGAATTGATATAGGTCCTTCCGTGCTGATGGCAGAGAACTGCCGCAGCGGTTTTGTGTGGCAAACGTTCATGTCGAGCCCGGAAGCTCGCGCGGCATTGAAAGCCGCGGGTTTCCGATCGCTGACGGCAACGGATGCCGCTCCAACAACTTCACTATTTACAGCTACGGCGTTCAGCGCGAACGTCGCTACTGGCGGCTAGAGAACATAAGAAGGCTGGAATGAAACCAGCCCTAAGGAGGTGCTTTTGAAATTGGGTCGTCGTTTTTCGCGAGATGGTTTTCGCATTCCGCGATAACGTTTTTTTTGTTAGTAATGTCAGGAATGTTAAATTGTATAAGTTTTCGTCGGGCGATTGGACTTGGGTAGCGTTTACTTGAGACGAACCGTCAGACAATCACATGTCTTAAGGAGGTTGTTATGCGTCGATTTTTGGGTCTGAGTGCTGCTGCCGTGGCGAGCACTTCACTTTGCATGTTTCTTTCAGGGACTTCAGCGAGTGCGCAAATTGTGAATCCGCAGTGGAATCTGCCGAACAGCAACAGCACTCCACCGAACAATGACACCGGGACGAGCGGAACGGCCCAGACTGGCGGAACGAACACGCCAGGCTTACCAGGTTGGTATATGTCCCCAGCCGCGAACCCAGATTTCGGTTATACGAATCCCGGTGCGCGGGATCAGTTCTATAGTGCAGAGCCGATTGTGAATCCGGGACCGCCAGCGAGCGGCTGGAGTTTCTGGCTCCAGAACTTCACGCAGAGCGGATCTGCGTCGCAGACCGTTACCGCCACTGATGGCGGCGCGGCGGTCGCGGGTGGAACGGCCTATACGTTCTCGTCCCTGTTTTCGTTTCAGGATGGGACGGGGCCAGGCGAGGGCTACAATGCCGTTACCCTTGCCAATCAGACGGAAACCAGCCCGGGTGTGACCACGAACACGGGCGACATGTATTCGTATCTTCAATTGCGATTCCTGAATAGCCGTGGCATTACGCTCGGTACGGACGAAACGGATATCCCGGCAGGTTCCGTAACGAGCTTCGTTCAGACCAGTGGGCCCCAGAATGGCTCCACGGCCTGGGCTCCCTATTCCGTGAGTGGAATTGCGCCAGCCGGCGCGGTCAGCGCCGAGTTGTTGATCGGCTGGAATAATGGAGGCCTGGACGGCAACACCGGCGGTCAAAGCGCGTTCGCAGATGACGCGACGTTTACCGGGGCCACCGTGCCTGAGCCGGCGACTCTCAGCGTACTAGGGCTTGGCGGCATGGCGCTGTTGGCGCGACGCCGAAACCGTACCGCGTAAATTGGGTAAGGACGGCATTACACCCTCCTCCGCAACCAGAGGGAAAGTGCCTGATGCGCACCGCCGAGACGGCGATGCGTGATCAGGCACTTCCCCTGGTTTTGATGTTGTGCCGCGTGACATTTGTGGGCGGCGAAGGTGAGGATTTTGCGCGCATGTCGAGGCCTGGAATGGGGTATGATCCAGTGGAGTAATTTGTGCGGATCAACCATCAAAAGTTAACCTCGGCGTGTGATGCCATCATCGAAACGTTGGAATGCAGGCTGCTGCTTTCGGCTGGACTGCTTGGTTCCGATCAGGATATAGGTTCGCCCGCGCAGGCGGGATCATCGACGTATTCCAACGGGGTTTACACGGTCGTCGGCGGTGGCGCCGGAGTCGGGGGAAATTCAGATCAGTTTAACTTTGCATATGAAACATTCGCGGGCAACGGGACTGCTGTCGCGGATGTCAATTCGCTAACCAATACCAATGCGCTGGCCGAAGCGGGAATCATGTTTCGCAACGACAGCAGCGCTTCGTCCGCACTGGCGGGAATTTTCGTTACCGCAACCAACGGAGTTACTTTTGTTTCACGCAGCAGTGACGGGACCACGGGAAGCCAAACTTCGACCGTTGGGATTCACGCGCCGGAATTTTTGGAACTGACGCTTTCGGGTTCCACGGTCACGGGCTACTACTCGAGCACCGGCGCGACTTGGACAAAGCTGGGATCTGTTCAAGGGGTTACGCTTGGGACGAGCGCGCTGGTGGGATTGGGCGTGGCGTCTGCTAACGGCTCCGAGACGACGACCGCGACGTTTTCCAATGTGAGCGTTCTTCCGACGGGATGGTCGGATAATGATATTGGGTCGCCGCCATTGCCGGGGTGGGCGGGGTATAACGGGACGGTAAATGTCTTTACGGTTACCGGAAGCGGAACTGGCATCGGCGGCAGTTCCGATCAATTCAATTTCACCAACTACGCAATGACCGGCAATGGGACGGTCAGTGCGCTGGTGGATTCTCTCACCAATACGAATCCGACCGCGCAGGCGGGCGTGATGATTCGGGCGGACACCACGGCCGGATCGCTCTTTGCCGGGGTGTCCATCTCCCCGCAGAATGTGGCGACGTTTGAATGGCGCGCGGCGAGCGGATCGGTTTCGTCCGCGTCGCTGGCTGTCAGCGGCCCTGGCTGGCTGGAGTTGACGGATCAAGGAAACACCTTTAGCGCGTTTTACTCGACAAATGATGTCAACTGGACGCAAATTGGCGCGGCCGAGGCGATCGCGATGCCGAGCGCAACGGTGCTGGCGGGCTTGTGGGATTCGTCGAATAACAGCGCGGCGCAGAACACAGCCACGTTTTCGGATGTGAGCCTGGTTGAAGGGGGTTGGGCGGACAATGACATTGGCGCGCCGGCGTTCGGTGGGTCGGCTGATTACGATGCGCCGAGTGATACCTATACGATTTCAGGAAACGGGTCAGATATTTGGGGCACCGCCGATCAGTTTAACTTTGCCAGCACGACGATGATCGGCAATGGCAGCGTGATGGCATACGTCGATTCGATCACGAACACCAATGCCTGGGCGAAGGCGGGCGTGATGATCCGGAACGATGTCACGGCCGGATCAGCTTTCGCCGCGGTGCTGGTATCGCCGACCAACGGGATTACGTTTGAATGGCGGACATCCGCCGGGGGCTCGGCGAGTCAGGAGATCAGTTCGCCAGCCGGCGGTCCGACTCCGGCTCCAGTGGGACTGGAACTGCCGCGATTGGGCAACTCCTTTACCGCATATTATTCGACGGACGGGATAACCTGGGTTCAGGTCGGCCCAAGCCAGATAGTCGCCCTCAACACAACCGCCCTCGCGGGATTGGCTGTTACCTCCCACAACACCGGCGCGCTTTGCACCGCCACATTCAGCAGCGTCGGCGTTGGAAGCAATTTGGCGCCGGGGGCTGGTATTTACAGCGCGACGGATCAGGCCTTTCTGAACGATCTGGAAAATCGCGAAGTGCTGTACTACTGGGACGAGACGAACGCCAGCACCGGGCTGGTGCCGGACAGCGCGAACGCCAATGGGGGCAGCCCAGCGGCGGATTCGAGCATCGCGGCGGTGGGATTTGGTCTGTCGGCGCTTACGATCGGGGATGCGCGCGGCTGGCTCTCACATGCCAATGCCTATCAGCGAGCGCTCACGACGATTGACTTTCTTTACAACAGCGGTGCCAACGTCAACGGGTTTTTCTATCACTTCCTGAACGAGACGACCGGGGCGCGATACGGAACGAGCGAAGTATCTTCGGTGGATACGGCTGAACTGATGGCTGGGGTGCTGGACGTCGCGCAATATTGGGCGGGAACGCCGCTACAGACGGTGGCGATGCAGTTGTATGACCGCGTGAATTGGTCGTGGATGCAACAGCCCAGCGGCATATTTTACGGCGCATGGACTCCCGAGAGCGGATTCTCCGGCGGATACGGCGATTTCAGCGAGGCGGCGCTGCTGTACCTGCTGGGGCTGGGGTCGCCGACGTTTCCGACGACGACGGCATCGTGGAACGCGTGGTCGCGCTCGCCGTCGGAGACATACGCGGGGTATACATTTATCGAGGCTGACGATGCGGCTTTGTTCACGGAGCAGTATCCGCAGGCATGGTTTGATCTGCAGGGTCTGACTGACAGCAGTGGGCTGAATTATTATCAGAATTCGCAGAGCGCGACGCTGGCGCAGCGGCAATTCGAGATCAATTTGAATTCCACTTACTCCGATTATGGCCCGAATATCTGGGGGCTTACGCCGTCGGAGGGAATCAACGGATATACCGTGTGGGGCGGTCCGCCGGCTGATGGCCCGATCGATGGAACGGTGGTTCCGACAGCGCCGGGCGGGAGCCTGGAGTTTGAGCCGCGGCTTTCGATCGATGCGCTGGAAGCCATGCAGCAGACCTACGGAAAATCGACTTACCTGAAATATGGATTCGTGGATGCGTTCAATCCGCTGAAAAACTGGACCAGTCCCCTGGTGCTCGGGATTGACGTGGGGATGACGCTGATATCGGCGGAGAATTCGCGATCGAATCTGGTATGGAACACGTTTATGCAGAGTTCGGTGGCGCAGCAGGCGATTGCCAAGGCGTTTCCATCGAAGACGGGGGCCGCGATTTGGGCTATCACCACGAGCGGAAGTTGGAATCTTTCGACAGACTGGACGACGGGAACAGTTCCAAATTCGGCGGGGGCAGAGGCTGATTTCCTGGATGCGACGCCGCCGGTGCAGACGGTGTTTTCAAACGGGGGAATTACGGCGGGGACGTTGCACTTCAATAGTGCGAGTGAATATGTAATTGCCGGCGCGGGAGTTTTGACGTTGCAGGGGAGCGGGTCGAACGGGGCCGTGGTTGAAGTGGATCAGGGGACAGCGGAACTGGATCTGCCGATAACGCTGGCGAGCAATACAACGTTTGATGTTGCCGCGGGAGCGACGCTAATCATCGCCAACCCGATGACGATTGATTCCGGCGTGACATTGACGCAGACCGGCGGCGGGACTGTGACGTATGAATCGATCGTGAACGTGGGGAATAGCGCGAGCATCGCGTTTGGCGACTCGACCTACGTCGCGCAGCTATCCTTGGCGACGGGGGCGACCGCGACCGTTGGCGGGACGGGGACGGTGTTGGAGGTGAACAGCCTGTCGAGCAACGGGACGATCAATTTGGGTGGCAATACGCTACTGATCAACTATGGGAGCGCGGCTGATCCGATCGCATCGGTGAAGGCGCTGCTTGCCAGCGGTTATGCGAACGGGCTCTGGAACGGCTTGGGGATCAACAGCGCTTTTGCCGCAGCTAACAGCGCGTATGGCATCGGATATGCGGATTCCGCCGATCCGGGAAATCCAGCGGGGCTTTCGTCGGGGCAGATCGAAGTCAAATATGCGCTCTATGGCGATGCGAATCTGGATGGCGTGGTGAATGGGGAAGATTTCACCCTCATTGCGGGAAATCTCGGGAAGGCGGTGTCCGGATGGGACAAGGGTGACTTCAACTATGACGGCGTCGTCAGCGGCGATGATTTCAGTTTGCTTATGGCGAACATGGGCAAGCAGTCGAATATCGCGGCGGCTGTGCTGCCTGCTAGCGCGCCGAATCTGGCTGTCGTCACGCTTTCACTGAGCACGGTGCAGCCGCTGATAGCCGATAGTGGGATGAATGATAGTAGCGATACTGATTTGTCCCAGATTGTCTTGTCGGATCAGAATCAAAACCAGAAGAGCGTTGCGCCTTCTGCCGCGGCGCTCAATCGCACTCACGGGAAACTCGGGAGCAATCATCATCCGCGCGCCTGACCGCGGATGGGAGCCAGGATAAGGGCCAGCATGTCATCGTTCGGCACGGGAATTCTGAGCGGAGCCAAACACGTTGTCGTCGCCGCCATGGTTTTGGCCGGGCTGGGTGTGCTTGTCTTCGGCCCGCGCGCGGGTGATGAGGTGCCGAAGGGTTGCGTCATCGTCGATTATTGGGAGAAATGGACGGACGAGGAAGAATTGGCGATGCGGCAGATTGTTGAGGATTTCAACTCAACCATCGGTCGTGAGAAGCATATTTATGTGCGATATCTCTCGACGAGCAATATCGAGCAGAAGACGCTGGTTTCGATAGCCGCCGGCGCGCCGCCGGATGTGGCGGGGCTTTATAACCAAAATATTCCGCAGTTCGCTGCTTTGGATTCGCTGGAGCCACTGGACGAAATGGCCGCGGAGCGTGGGATTGCCGCCAAGGCGTACAAGAAAGTGTTCTGGGATGAATGTCGCTACGACAATCATCTCTATGGCCTAGTGAGCACGGCGTATGATCTGGGGCTTTACTACAACAAGCAGATTTTTCGCGAGGGCGCCGCCAAGCTTGAATCGCAGGGGCTGGACCCCAATCGCGCGCCGCGGACCATTGCTGAATTGGATGCATATGCGGCGGCTCTTAATCGCATTGATCCATCCGGCCGGATTACGCTGGCGGGTTATCTTCCGGAGGAACCCGGATGGTACATCAACTACACGTGCATCTGGTTTGGCGGAAGCTGGTGGGACAGCGCCCGGCAAAAATTNNGTGGTGCGGGCCTATCAGTGGATTCAAAGCTATTCCAAACGTCTTGGCGCGAAGGCGGTGACGGATTTCCAATCGGGCGGGTTTGGGGCGATCGATTCGCCGCAGAACCCATTCATGGCCTCCACCGTGGCGATGGTGCAGCAGGGAACATTTTTTGCGAATATGATTCATCATGACAATCCGTCCATGGATAGTGATTGGGGGGTGGCGGTATTTCCCTCGGCCGATCCGAAGCTGAATGATGTGACCTATTGCAATTGCGATGTCCTGACGATTCCTCGCGGAGCCAAGCACAAGAAGGAGGCATTTGAATTCATCGCGTTCGTCAATCGGCAGGACGAGATGGAAAAACTGGCCAACCTGGGTTGCAAGATTTCGCCGCTGGTCAAAGTGACCGATGGATTTCTGGAGCATCACAACAATCCTTACATCCGCGTTTTCGATAAGCTTGCCGCGAGTCCCAATGCGCATCCAACGGAACTGGTTCCCATATTGCCCGAGATCAACGATGAGCTGACGAGTTTCACGCAACAGTTGATTCTGTTGCAGGTCACGCCGGAAGATGGGCTTCGTCAAGTGCAGGAGCGGCTACAGCAGAAGTACGACCGATTCATGGAAGATCAGCGCGAGCGGCGGAGTTTGGCATTTTGATCCGCTGGGATTGAGGCGACCGACTCCGTGCGCGGCGATTGCTGACGAACTGAAATAATATGGCGAGAATTCATTCGGAAACTCGGGCGTTTATGCGGGGAATGGCGTTTCTTTCGCCGTGGCTGATCGGCTTCTTCGCGTTCACACTTATTCCGATTGTTATGTCGCTGTATTACAGCTTTTGCGATTATTCGCTTCTTCAACCGCCGCTATTCAAGGGTTTGCAGAATTATCGGTTGCTTTTCCGGGACCCGGTATTTTGGAAAGTTCTGATTAACACGGCGATTTACGCGGCGATGGCGCTGCCACTGGGATTGATCGCCGCGCTTGGCATGGCCATGCTGCTAAACCTGAAGATTCGGGGCCAGTCGATCTACCGCACGATTATCTTTTTGCCGTCGCTGGTTCCGGCGGCGGCATCGGCCATGCTTTGGCTTTGGCTTTTCAATGCAAAACTGGGCCTTATCAACGTGGTGCTGCGGGCTGTTGGGTTCGTCAACACGCCTGGATGGCTGACCGATGTTCACTGGGCGATGCCGGCCCTGGTGCTGATGAGCGTCTGGGGGATTGGAAACACGGTGATTATCTTTCTGGCGGGTCTGCAGGATGTGCCGCGGGAACTGTATGAGGCCGCGAGCATCGACGGCGCAACGGCGCTGCGACGAGCGTGGCACGTGACGCTGCCGATGATCTCGCCCATTATTTTCTTCAACCTTGTGATCGGAATCATAGGTACGCTGCAGGTGTTTGTGCTTCCGTTCATCATGACACAGGGTGGGCCGGCCCGCAGCACATATTTTTATACGATGTATCTGTACGACAACGCATTCAGCTACTTGAAAATGGGATATGCCAATGCGATGGCGTGGGTGCAGCTGTTGATCGTGCTGGCGCTGACGGCGCTGGCCGCCTGGTCTAGCAAACGATGGGTGCACTATCAGGGAAATTAATCGGCTGCATAACAAAAACGGACGGTCGCCATGACCTCGCAAACCAAAAGCCCAGCATATCTCGGAAAGATCGCCGCTCATTCGACGCTGCTGGTTATTTGTGTCGTCGCCTTTGTGCCATTTTTCTGGATGCTCTCGACCAGTTTGAAGACACTTCCGGCGATCATGGCAAAAACGCAGACGATCTTGCCGCATCCGTTTCAGTGGCACAATTACCTTGATGTGTTTCGAAATGAGAAGGCGAATTTCCTCCTCTGGACGCGGAACACATTGGTGATTGCGGTGCTGGGCGTGACCGGCACTACGCTTTCGAGCGCGGTGGCGGCGTATGGATTTGCGCGGCTTCGATTTCGCGGACGAAATGCACTGTTTATCATCATGCTCTCGACGATGATGCTGCCGTTCCCAGTGACGATGGTTTCGCTGTTTTCATTGTTTCGCTGGCTTGGAGATCACACGGGGATGGCATGGCTGGGGACATTCAAGCCGCTTTGGGTGCCGCTCTGGTTTGGATCGGCGTTCAATATTTTCCTGCTACGCCAGTTTTTCATAACGATTCCGAACGAGCTTTCCGAATCCGCGCGGATCGACGGGTGCAGCGAATTCGGAATTTTCTGGCGGATCATCATGCCGCTTTCCAAGCCGGCGCTGGCCGTCGTGGCTCTTTTCGCGTTTCTATCGATCTGGAACGATTTTTTGGGTCCGTTGGTTTATCTGCAGAGGCCCGAGCAATTCACGCTTGTGTTGGGGCTGCAAAATTTCCAGAGCAAGGCGGGGGGGACGTCGTGGCATTTGCTTATGGCGGCTAGCGTTCTGGTGATTCTGCCGGCGCTGCTGCTTTTTTTTCTGGCGCAGAAATCATTCATTGAGGGGATCGCGACCACCGGCATGAAGGGATGAAGGTGATCACGCGCGCAGCCGCGCACGGGATGAAGGCGTCAGGGAGACATACAAAAAGACCAATCCCACAATCAAGATTCCCCAGGCGATGTCGGGTTGAGTGCCATCCAGATATTGCTTAATGGTGTTGCCGGAGTCCGGAGAGAAAAGCCATGGGACGGCACGGGAGAGGTTCTCGCCGAGTTGATCGAGATCTGAACTTCCGATGTCCACCAGGATTTTCATCGGCATCATGAGACTGAAGAGGGTCAGGACAATTCCCAGCAACGTCATCCCAACGCTCTCGCCGATGCAGCAGGCGGCGGCCGCTGCCCCATACAATAGATATCGCTCCTGAATTTGAACGGGGATGAGGAAGAACATGATCCAGGGCGTGACAAACGCAACGAGGGCGCGGCGATCATTGCGGCGGGTTTGAATGCCGATGGCGATCCCGCTCAGCAATAGCGTGACTCCGTAGATCGTATTGAACATCACTTTTGCCGTGACATCGAGATCGAAGGCTGGCCAGTAGGATCGGCTGGTGATGAAGTGCGGCCAATGGCCGTGGATCGCGGGAAGCGTGAAGACGATCTGATCGACGTCGCGCGGCCAGCCGAATCGGAGTTGAAAAATGGCGGGGATATTGCTGGTGGGGCCGATGAAGAGGTAGGGCCAATGGATGCTTCCGTAGTGAACGGCGCAATCCCACCAGCAGGTGCTTCCGTGGAACAGTGCAATGCAGGAGAAGAGTCCGCCGCCGAGGATAGCTGCCAGAACGTAGCCCTGGCAACGGCGGGGGAGCATTAGCGCGCTGGCGGCCGCCGCAACGCCGGCGATGAGGCCGAAATACCAGCCCGAGTGGTTTCTCGGCAAGAGCCATGGCCAGAAAACTACCGCGACGATCAGGATTGCGCTGACGGAGATCCAGGTCGAGCGCGAATGTAAAATCATCTTCCATCGCTGCTCGGAGGTTTTTGGGACAGCCGGCATGAATATCCGAAGCAGCCAGGGAACGGCGGCGACTGCGAGGAGCATTTCAAAGATCCAGATGGCGGCGGGGACGTCGAAAATGCGAGGAATGACGAAGAGGTTTGGCGGAAAATCCGCGGTGCGGAGATCGGCCTGCGTGGCGCGCGCGGCTGCGAGCAAATTTGGCGGGAGGTAGGCGATCAACCAGCCGGAGGTGATGAGAGCGTAGCAAAACAGACCGCCGCATAACCATCGCAGGGCTGCGCCAACGCGGCCCTGGACGAGTGGCCAGATGATGAAGATCGGCGTGATCGGAATCATTTGGCCTTTGAAATTGGCTCCGATCGCGATCGCCACGCCGGCGGCGAACCACCAGTCGAGGCTTGCCAGCAGGCAGGCGCACAAATACCAGGGAACGATCCATGTGTCCCATTGCGCCCAGACGTGGGCGTTTATGATCAGGTCGGGGCTGAACCAGATGAGGAGTGCGGCGACGAGGCCCTGCCAGATGCCGTGGAAATGGCCGCGTTTTTCCCCGGCGGATCCGCGGATGACCCAGTACCGCGTCAGTAAAAATGCGAAGATGGCGGAGAGTCCTTCGAGAACCGTGTTGAAGCGAAGCACCGGCGCGCTGAACCAATACGGCCGCTGCCAGGCGTCTATGAGCGGGGCGTTGGGATCTGGCGGATGATGGGCGCGCTGCCATGCGCCCCATTCGCGCATGACCAGGAGTCGAAGGGGGCTGTAATCAAGCCAGGGGTTCCAGCGTGAATCCTGCCACTCCGGGACTTGGGGGTCCATCTTTTCATATTGGTTGAGATATCCTTCGGGGCCGCTGGCGAGGAGACCCCAGAAAGTTCCGTGGCGCATATCGTCGAGAAAACGGATTGGATCGGATATGTTGAACGCCCAGTAGCGGAGACGCAGGCCGAGCACTATGGCGATTGGGATGATGCCGGCGATGAGAAGCCAACCCGCGGCACGCAGAGCGTAGGTGGGCCATGGATGCGGAGATTTGGCGACGGGCTTTTCTTGCGTGGGCGATGCGGTTGCATCCATGTGCGGGAGTATAACCACGATTGGATTCAGATCGCGATCAATGAGCGAACGGGTTTTGAAGCGTGAATTCTCCTTGCAAACCGGACGCTGAATCCGGGGCGATCCAGACGTTGAATTTGCCGGGTTCGGTTATCCGCATTCTGTTTGCGATGTAATAGGCAAGGTCATTGGGTCTCAGCATAAAGCGGATGGTTTTTGTTTGGCCCGGTTCGAGATGGACGCGCTGGAAAGATTTGAGTTCGCGAATGGGTCGGGTGAGGGAGCCGACCAGTTGTTGCGTGTAGAGTTGGACGATGTCGTCAGCGGCGTACTGACCTGTATTGGCAATTTCGGCGGAGACTGTGATTTCGCCGTCAACAAACTGTGGGGCGGAGAGTTTCAGATTGGAATATTTGAATGTGGTGTAGGAGAGGCCGAAGCCGAAGGGGTATTCGGGGGCAAAGTCTTCGTCGATGTATTTAGAGGTGTATTTTTCTTTAGCAAAGGGGCCCGTGGCCGATGCCGGGCGGCCGGTGTTCATGTGGTTGTAGTAGATCGGAACTTGGCCGATGGTTCTGGGGAAGGTGACCGTTAATTTCCCGGAGGGGACGGAATCGCCGAAGATTGTGTCGGCGATGGCGGGGCCGCCTTCGGTGCCGGGGTGCCAGGCCCATAGGACTGCATCCATCTTTTGCGCGGTGTCGTGAAACGTGAGCGGCCGGCCTGCCATGATTACCGCGATGGTTGGCTTACCGATGCCGGCTATTTCGGCGGCCAGCTCCTCTTGAGCACCGGGCAAATTCAGATACGCCCGTGAACTGGCCTCGCCGGTCATGCCTTCGTCCTCGCCTAGAAAAAGAATCACAACATCGGCGCGGCGGGCCGCTTCCAACGCCGCGGGAAATCCCTGCCGGTTTTTGTCCTGCGTGTCCTTCAAAGCGCGGACATAGATGACATGCTGCTCACCCAAGGCTTGCCGAAAAGCCGTCAGCGGCGTGATCGGCGGATTGTCGCGGTCGGCCGCCCAGGCGCCGAGCTGATCCTTGGGGCTGTTGGCCATCGGGCCGATGATGGCGATCGTCCCGACGGACCTGGATAGCGGAAGTGTCGCGTGATCGTTCTTGATCAGCACGAAGCTTTGTTCGGCCAACTGTTTGGCCACAGCCAGCGCGTCGGGTGTGGGGGTGGCGGGAGTTTCTGGAATGCGCGTTCCTCTGGCGCCGAACAGGTCGAGGCGGAATTTTAATCGAAGGATGTTTCGAACCGCTTCGTCGATGACGCGGGGATTGACCTCACCGCTCTTTACGAGCGAATTGCCGTGGTCGTAATAGCTCGTGCTGATCATTTCCATGTTGACGCCGGCGTTCATGGCTTTCATTGCGGCGTCGCGGGGGTCGGCGGCGTAGCCATGCTCGATCAGTTCTTTGACGGATTCGTAGTCGCTGACCACGACACCATCAAATTTCCATTCTTCGCGCAGCACCTGACGAAGCGTGAACGCATTCGCGCTGGCGGGGACTCCGTTGAGATCATTGAATGCCGACATGAAGCTGGCGATGCCTGCTTCTCTGGCGGCCGCAAACGGGCGAAGATAGACATTGCGGAGGAGTGGATCGGGAATCCAGGTGGTGTTGTAATCTCTGCCACCCTCGGCAGCGCCATATCCGACGTAATGTTTTCCACACGCGGCGATAGAGTCCGGGTCGGCCAAAGAATCGCCCTGGAATCCATGCACCATCGCAGCCGCCAACGTGCCGGAGAGATAGGGATCCTCGCCAAGGGTTTCGGCGATGCGACCCCAGCGCGGATCGCGGCAGATGTCCATCATCGGGGCAAAGGTCCAGTGAATGCCTTCGCGGGTGGCCTCGCGCGCGGTAATCCGGGCGGCCTGTTGGATGAGATCCGGGTTCCAACTGGCTGATTCTCCAAGGGGGATGGGGAAGGTGGTTCGGAATCCGTGGATCAAATCAGCGCCGAAAATCAGCGGAATGCCGAGCCGGCTTTCTTTCATGGCGATCCGCTGAGTCTCAGCCTTCATCTCGTGAGGTGCGATGCCATAAAATGATCCCCATCTGCCGCTACGCAGCTCGGCCTTGGTTTTGTCTGTCAGCTTTTCCTGAAATCCGGTAANNAAATCCGGTTTGCGACATCTGGCCAAGTTTTTCCTGAAGCGTCATCTGGGCGAGCAGATGGTCAATTTGAGGTTCGATGTCGGCGCTGGCAACGGGGGGATTGGCGAACGTGAATGCTGGACCGCATACGATGACGGCGAGTAGAGTGGCTGCGAAGANNCGCGGTGAAATGTGTGCATTTATTGGGTTCTCACAGTTTCAGATGAAGGGTCCAATGTGACGGATACCGCACGACGCTTCGCGGGGCGGTGCCCCTTATGATACCGGAGATTGAGCGAATTCGCGCGAATCCAGCGTGGAATATGAGCGGGAGAATGAGATGTACAAAAAGAAGGACTTTCCTGTTTCCAAGATTCGTCGATTCCTGGAACCGGGACCGGTCGTGTTTGTCAGTTCCGCCTGGAAAGGCAAACAGAATATCATGACTATGGGCTGGCATACCGTCATGGAGTTTTCGCCGTCGCTGATCGGATGCATCATCAGCAATCAGAATCACAGTTTTGAAATGATAAAAAAGAGCAGGGAGTGCGCAATCAACATTCCGACTCAGGATATGGCAAAGAAAGTCGTTGGCATCGGAAACTGCTCCGGATCTGAAATCGACAAATTCAAGAAATTCAAACTGACCGCAGCAGCCGCTTCAGAGGTTGACGCCCCTCTTATTCAGGAGTGTTACGCGAACTTTGAATGCAAGGTCTATGATGCTCGACTCGTGAACAGATATAACTTTTTCATTTTTGAGGTGGTAAAGGCACACGTTGCGGTTTCGCCAAAATATCCGCGAACGCTTCACTTTCGCGGGGATGGCGTGTTCATGCTCTCCGGACGGTCCATCAAGCTGCCGTCGAAAGTTTGATTGAGCATTGCCGGCCCGTCTTCGACATTTTTGGCCGAAAATGATCCGAATACTTCCGGCTCGCTAACTCGTCGGCAGCCCGGTGACATCCAAAAAGGTGACATCCACCAATTATCCCTTATCTACCTCTATTTTCGGTCTTCCACGCGGATTGATGACAATATTTCTCCCGGCGTGGTTTTCATGCCAATCCATTGGAATGAACTGTTCGCCGAGAGTGCGAGTCCGAACGAGGCGACGGCGGATGCGATCAGCCATCAGCCGGCGCTGAAATGCTGCGCGGCGGCGGTGAGCGCGGTGGACGGCGAGGTTGAATTGCTCGGGATTGGGAGTGAGCCGATCGATTTGTATTCTGATGAATCGGGGCGACAGGACTCGAACCTGCGGCCTTCTGGTCCCAAACCAGACGCTCTACCAAGCTGAGCTACGNNTCCCAAAATACTTAAAAAACCACGCCAAAAATCTCAAAAAGGCATGATCTTTCAGGCGTCTTACATCCGACTGCGCCGATATCAATCCTTCTCAAAGATTCGCGTCTCTCCGCGAAAAAACCAATGCCGGCTCGCGCAAAGACGGAAGATTCCAAATCAGGGTTTGAACATTGCGGTTTTCGTCTGGCTACCCCTTGACGCCGGCGGCGGAGATTCCCTCGATGAAACGTTTTTGTGCCAGGAAGAAAACGATCACGACGGGGATCATCATGATGGTGGCGATGGCCATCACAAGATGCCAGGGCGTACCCTGTGCGGGTTTGACGATTCCGATGAATTGCATCAGGCCGAGCGGAAGGGTGTAGAGTTTTTCGTCGTAGAGATAGAGCAGCGGGTTCCAGAGGTCGTTCCATGTGCCGATGAACGTGAAAACCGCGATCGTCAGCAGGGCGGGCTTGGCGAGCGGGACGAAGACGGTGGTCAGGATGCGCAGCTCCGATGCGCCGTCGATGCGGGCGGCTTCGATGTAATCGCGGGGAATTATCGAAAAAAACTGTCGCAGCAGAAAGATGGCGAAAACATCATTGCCAAACCAGCGCGGGACAATCAGCGGCCGGAACGTGTTGATCCAGTGGAGTCCGACGTACAACTTGAACAGCGGAATCACGGTCACTTGCTGAGGCAACATGAGGGTGGCCAGGAGCAGGCCAAAGACGAGATTCTTGCCCCGGACTTTGTAGGCCACCAGCGCATAGGCGGTGAGGCAGGAAGAGACGAGCGTGCCGGCAATGCAGCCGGTGGTGACGATGATTGAGTTTGCGAAATATCTGCTGAACTCAAAACCGTGAATGGCCTGGAGGTAATTGCCCCACTGGAAATGGGCGGGAATCCACGTGGGGGGATCTGCGAGCGTTTCGGGAAATGTTTTGAGCGACGTGAGTATCATCCAGGCCAGGGGAAGCAGCATCACGACTGATCCGATCAGCAGGAAGAGCCAGATCAGCCATCGCCGGGGCGTGGAGGCCCTGGAAGTCGTCTGCGAGGATGGGATGCTCGAAGCGATCATGACGTATGCACCCAGCGTTTTTCGAGACCGAAGTTGATGGCGGTCAGCAGAAGGATGGCGACGAATAGGAGCCATGCCATGGCGCTGCCGAGTCCCATGTGGAAGTAGTTGAACGATTTCTGGTAGAGGTTGAGGGTATAAAGGAGCGTCGCGCGGGCGGGTCCGCCGGCGCCAGCGCCGGAGGCGGTGCTGGTGACAAAGGCGAGGTCGAAGGCTTTGAGGGCGTCGATAATTCCAATCACGAGATTGAAGAACAGGACGGGGGAAATCATCGGGAGCGTGACGTGGTAAAACCGATCCCATGTGCCGGCGCCGTCCAGCTCGGCCGCCTCATAAAGCTGCGGCGGAACCTCCTGCAGTCCGGCGAGGAATATGACCATTGCGCGGCCGAAGCCCCAGGCGCTCATGATGATCAGCGCGGGGAGCGCCCAGGTGGTTGAGTGCATCCAGGCGGGCCCGACAATTCCAACCGTGGCGAGAATATGGTTGAGCAACCCGCGCGTGGGATCGAATATCCAGACCCAAACGACGCCCGATGCAGCCGCCGGCAATAACGCCGGCAGGAAAAAGATCGTTCGGAATAGATTGCGGGCAAAAAAACGTTGATTGAGCAGGATGGCGATGAGTAGCGCGATGAGCAGGGTGAGGGGCACACTGGCGGCCGCGAAAATAGTGGTGACTTTGACGGAGGGCCAGAACGCGGGATCGCGCCGCAGGAGATAGAGATAGTTGCTGATTCCGATCCACTTCGGCGGGGAGACGACATCATATTTCGTAAAACTCAGATACAACGATGTGAGCATCGGACCCGCGCTGAAAATGATAAAGCCGAGGAGGGCGGGGGTCATCATCAGCCAGAACTTNNTGGTCCCACGTGGCGCGGGAGCGGACTCGATGGAATGCGGAGTTGGTGTCGCGGCGCTTTGCATTCAGGGTCCAATCGCGGCGGTTGGAGATCGGCTGATCGTTTGAAGGAAGGCGTTCGCTGCGTCGGTGGCGCGCTGACAGGCCTCGGGGACGGGAACATGCTCAGACAAAATGCGATCGATCTCGGGTTGGATGATCTCCAGCGCGATTTCGATGAAATCCCGCGACTGTGGCAGCGGCTCGGAGGAGGCCAGCGCATCGTATGCGGTGCGCAAATGCTGGGGGTGATAGGAGGGGCTCAATTTTCGGAAGGTTTCCTCGGCGACGGATTGACGGATGGAGAGCTGGCCGATGTTCACGTACCTGCGCACGGAGGCCTCGTTCGTCAGGAACTTCAGCAGGCGCCAGGCTTCTTCGGGATGCTGGCATCGGTTGGAGATGCCGACCGCATCGACAGCCACCTCGCCGCCGGTGTGGCCGCTCGGGCCTTTGGGAAGCACTTGAATATCCCAATCGAGCCCGGGTGTTGCGTCGAAGACGGGCCAGTTGCCGGTATGACCGCCAAATTCCATTGCGTACTTCCCGATCGCAAATGATTTTGATGCATCGTCATGGGCGGGTCCGTAGCCGGGCGCGGGCGACATTTTGTAGCGGAAGATTTTGTCAGCGTAGTTTGTCATCCCTGCAATTGCCTGCGGCGAGTCCAACTCACACCTTGTCACCTCTGCGTTAAACATTTGGCCGCCGGCTTGCCGGACGAGGATGTACCATTCACCCCACCAACCGGTGACGATCGTGCTGCCCCAGGTGAGGATGACGCCATTCGAGTCACGGTGCGTCAGCCTTTGGCCCGCGGCGATGTAGTCGGCCCAGGTCCAGTCTGGCGTGGGATACGACTCGTGGGCGGCATCAAACAAACCCTTGTTGTAATACAACAAAGAGACGGTAAAGAAACGCGGCAAATAGTACCATCGCCCCGACCACTGACAGGCCTTTCGCAGCGCGGGATAGATGTCATTCAGGTGATATTCCGCGGCATCTCTTTGGACAAACGGCGTCAGGTCATACATGAAAGGTTGCAGGTAGGCGATCCACACATCGCCGCACCAAAACAAATCCGGTGGTTGGCCCGCGGCGATCAGCGTTTTCAACTTGGTCTGATATTGAGGCTCGGGCGTCCAGCGCAGCTCCACATGGATGTCGGGATTGGCTTTCTCAAAATCGGCAACGATCGCTTCGGTCTGCGGCGTTAATTGTGCATCTGTAGTCAACAGCCATACGAGTGTCACTTTGTGTCGGGCATCCGCGGCGGAAGTCGGCTGGCTTGCCGTCGAGGCGCGCTGGCACCCGACTGATAGAGAGAAGAGGAGGCAAAGGCACGTGCCGCAGAGGCGTCCGGCAATTCGCGGCGAAATCGAATCGCGTTTGCTGGTATTCGCCGCCGCCTGACTCATTGGCTGTTGCTTCCTCTGCGATAATCGATGACGACGCCGTTCACGAAGGTCTTGCCGCTGTCGCGCGTAAACGCGCCGCCGGCCGGCGTTAGAACAACAACCAGCGCACCGCTGCCGTCGATTTTGATCGGCGTCGGGCCGGTTGCATTGCGCGTCAGGAATTTACCGCTCACCGCATCATAGACGTCCTGAGGCGCCGCGCCGACATCCAATGTGATCGTTCGCTCGGTTTTGTACGGATTGTAATACAAGTAGGATGGATAGGCTTGAGGGCGGCAGGAATCCGTTGCGAGCAGATCGAGGCGGAGGATTTGCGGGTCATCGGTTGGGGCGATGAGGGCGCCGTATACTCCGACGAATACTGATCCATAGAGGCCGAAATCGGTTTTGGGTCCCCAGTGCTCGTGTATCGGATCGCCTGTCGCGAGCAGTTTCTCATTTCCATCATCCCACCGATATTTCAGGCCTTCGTACGCGATGACATGGTTTGGATCGCCGTCCCAATCCGGACAAGACTGTCCGTCCGGCGGGTGGGCGTTCGCGTAATACAAGCGGGCCGCGCTGGCGGCGTTCAACATCCATTTGCCGATGNNCCCGCCGATTCCGCTTGGATGCCAGGGCGGGCCGTCCGTGCCGCCCACGAGACCGGCGGTGTCAACGCCATCCCAACGATCGGTGTTCACTTTCCAATCGGAGCGCGCAGCGCTTCGATCGAAACACCAGTTGATCATTTTGGAGGTGTCATAGTCGCGGCCCAGTTCGGCGTTCATGCGGACAGCGGTCAGCGCACCGAAGGGCATGAGAATTTCGTAAAACGGATCCTGATCCGCCGGTCTTTGCTGAAGATATCGCATGCAGCGATCAGCGGCTTGAAGAAATGATGGATCGTGCCAGCGATTGAACGCGGCGTATTCGAGCCAGGCGACGCCTGCGCCGGCGTCGGGTTCCTTCCATTGGCCGTTGTCGTATCCCTTCATCGTGTCAAAATTGAAGCCGGTGTGATCGAAGTTGGCGGCGTCATTTTTCGCCGGATCGGCCAAAGCGGCGGCGGCCTTGAACCAGGAGAGGGCTGACTGATGCGCCATTTCGCCGATCTGGGTTTCAGCCGGGTATTTTTCCGCGACGCTGGCAAAGATGATGTTGGGAAACAGCGTATACCAGAATGTTTTGTCGGGATCGCAGTGGCCCATTCCGTTGCCGACCATTTGGTAGTTGGGCCGAGGGTCGAAGTAAGCCGCCAGCATTTTCACGTAATCGTGCGTGCCTTGTGATTTGTCGATTCCAACCAGGGTTGCGCCCCAGACCGCGCCGATGCCGGTGATTCCGGCGCCGCTTCCGTCTGTTTGCCGAAAGTCTCCTACATAATCGGGGAGTCCGAACGCAACTATATTCCCGTGATCATCTTTGAGCAAATGCAGCAGCGGCATGTATTGACCGGGAGCGGTGGGGTCAAACAGCAACTGGTCGAGGCCGATCGCGACTTGTTTCCAATTTCGAATGATGCAGGGGGAGGGAAGATCAGGCATCAATTGTACCTGGCGGATTTCGGCGGCCTCATTGGCCGCAGCGTTTGTCCACTTTGCCCCCATAGCCAGGACTGCCGCCGCAATCAGGACGCGAACTGTTCCTCTCATTCTCTCTCCATGATGAACAGATGCGCGGGATGCTATCAGAAATTGATCGAATGACAGAGCCATTCAGTCCGAAGACTGAACCGAGCGCGTTGCCCGAAGCCATCTGGGCTCATGGGAACGCAAATCCGCATAGTGAGGCCGCGATTTAACGATCACTCTAACGCGATGGTGATGGACTGGCCATAAACATGTGGCCTAGCCGATTCTCGATGTTCTGATACGTCGCTTTTTTACTGGGTCAAAAGTCGATAGCCGGGGAACGGATGGAGTAGTATTGTCTTTCGGGGGCGAAACAGTTGCGCGGGGTGTCACGAAGCCGAGTGCTGAGTAAAAGGACGGGAGTATCATGGCCGAGTTTTCAGTTACCGGCGAATCAAGTGCGGAAAAACAAAAAGTTTCAACCATCTATCGAACCTTAACACTTGGAGATCAACCGAGATCCTGTTCTGACCTGCTTTCGGAACTGCAAGTTCCGTCCGCTATAGAGACGCACACGCTTGAGTTCGAATTGAAGGATGGAAGGGATGTTTACAACATTACCGCTCCGTTCCATTTCAATGGAAAGATGCTGCTGATAGGGCGGGTGGAAAAGCGGGATACTGAGTTTTCCGAGATCGTGATTTTTGAGAAAGCCGAATTCAAGAAGTGGGTGCCTTGTTTCACGCACGCCGCATTTCAAGGCTTGCAGGATCCATGTGTGACGTGGGCGGGCAACGAATTGGTTCTCGGAGGCGTGCGGTTTCCCGTTCCGATGAAACAGGGCGGCTACGGTTGCGTAATGGATTTTTACCGCGGCAGCTCTCTAGAAGGGCTGCGCCACTTTCTCAGCGGACCGCCGGGCATGAAGGATATTCGGTTCAAGCAGTTGCCCGATGGGCATGTTGCTATTTTCAGCCGACCGCAGGGGGCTATCGGCGGCCGGGGCGAAATCGGTTTTACGATCGCCCAGTCGTGGGATGCCATCACGGCCGACATGATCGCCGGCGCACCGCTGTTTAAGGGGCAACTGCTCAAGGACGAATGGGGCGGAGTGAATGAAGCACACCAGTTGGCAAACGGCCACCTTGGCGTGCTGGGGCATATCGCCTGCTTCGATGGCCAGGGCAATCGCCATTATTATCCAATGGCATTCGCTGTAGACCCGCGAACACACCAACCAGCAGCGATTCGCATCATTGCGCAACGCAGCTTTTTTCCGCCTGGACCATCAAAGCGGCCGGACCTCGTTGACGTGGTCTTCAGCGGCGGCATTGTTCGTAATAGTGATTGAACCGTGAATTTGTATGCGGGAACAAGCGATACGGCTGCTGCTGTCGTCAAGTTGCCCGATCCTTTCCTGCGTTTTGAAACTTAGGAACTGGATACTGACCGCCGCAGATTAAATCCCGCGCAGCGCGCCTATCGAATGCCTACTTATAACGCTAAAATGGCCTCTACCCATCAGATGATATCTGTCGATCCCAAGGCCGGTTGGTGGCAGGTCAGCGAAAAGCAGCAGCACGAAACCTACGAAGGCAGAACGCAACTTTTGCCGGAACTGCCGATCATCGGACGGCTTCACCTTCTGCAAGCCGTGCCGGGGGGGCTCAGATCTGATGCACATCCGAAAGAGTATGAGTTGCACCTGGTTCAGGAAGGGTGCCTGGAGTTGTGGGTGGATTCTCCTGCCAACCAGCATACCGTTACAGGCGGTTTGGCGACTCTAACGCAGCCGGGCCAGACACACGGCGGCGTGCGCGAGGTGCTGAATCCTGGCCGCTGGAGCATGCTTCGTTTTGTGGTTTTGCCCAATTCCAAGAAGATGCCGACGGGATTGACGTCTGCCCAAGCTGCGCATTTGGAGAAATTGCTCAAAGCGATGGAGTCGCCGGTCTTTTCGTTTTCTCCTTCCCTGGAAAAATGTTTCGATCGTTTGCTCGACGAGCACCGGCATCCGAGCGTCACCAGTGAACTGATGGCGCGCTCATTGCTTCACGAGTTGATCCTCTGGATCGTACGGGATCACGCGGCGTCGATGCTCAATCCCCCGCGCCGGCTTCCGAAGTATTCCCCGCCGATTCAAGCGGCCGTGCTGTGGCTCGATGAGCATGTGGGTGAGCCGGTGCTGATGGAACATGCCGCCAACGCGGCGGGATTGAGCGAGAGTCACTTCCGCCGGTGGTTTCAGAAGGAAGTGGGATTTAATCCCGCGGACTACATGATGTACCGCCGTGTTGAGATCTCCAAGGAAAAGTTACGCACAAGCAATATGTCCGTCACCAAGATTGCGATGGAGCTGGGTTTCAGCACATCGGCGTATTTCACCGCGGTTTTCCGCAAGCGCACCGGGCTTACGCCGACGGAATATCGTCGGGAGCAGAGCGCACTCTAGGTAAATGCGGTCATGGGCCGAAGCGGTCACTGACCCTGACATAGACGACTGCATCCGGCGCGAGATCCAGTTCCAATCGTTGCCCTTTTTGCCGGCCGATTTCAATCGAATCCGCTGATTCCCCCGTTGTGATGATTGCCGACGGGCTGGTCCATGGAAACAGCAATAGCGCCTGTTGCCTCTGGCCTGTGCCGTTGAAGACGATGAACGTCAGTTCGAGCCGGCCTTGCTCCAACTGTGGCCGCTCTTCAAAGGCGTCGAGGTTCAGGACCAGAATGTCGCGATCGACGGCGTGTCCAAATGTCTCCCACATCAGACAAGCGCGGAACACCCAGCCGGAGCCATAAATCTCCTGACCGACCGAGCCGGGGGCCGGACCTTCCAGGATCGGAATGTTCTCGTAAGGAACATATTGCAACGGCAGCGCGCCGCGGCCCGCATCAAAGCAGCGGGGAAAGAAGTAAAAGTTATTCTTTCGCGCGTGATCGAAAACCCGCAACAACGCCGGCGACGGGGGAAATTTTTTAAACGTGGGACAGAGCCTTGCGAGCACCTCAATATTTTCAAAAATCGCGGGGTAGCTGATCGTCGCGCAGGCCTGAAACATCCCAAGCGTATTGATTCGCCGGCTTTGCTCCGTCGTGCGATCCGCATACCAATAAAGCATTCGCAACGTCTGCGCGAGAAGGTAGTGATAGACCTCCGCATAGTTTGATTTGGGATACATAACCGCAAGGCGGTACGCGGCCTGCGTTCCCATCGCCAGCAGGAAAACTTCCTGATGAATCGTATTCACCGGCAACCTGTGAAGCATTTGCAATGCATTTTTGGACTCTTCCAAATAGTGATCGTCGGACGTCATTTCATATAGATCCAGCATGAAGTTGGCGTAGGTTCCAAGACCCGCGTGGCAATCGCCCGCTCCGACGCGCTCAATCGTCCTTCTGTTGAAGCTGAGCGGAAAGAGGTAGGACATTTTCTTCGCGAGCGGGATGAGACAATCGTTCGCTTCGTTCATCACGCGGTCGAGAAGGGGCTGATCTTTCCTCAGGCGACCCAGCTGAAACAGTTGCTCGAGGATATATAGATGTTGCCAGGTGCCCGAGATGGTATTGGTGGTAGCCGGCGCAAACGGTGTTTCGTTATTCCGCACGGCCCGGTCGATCCATTGGGAGACGCGCTGATAGAGCTGTGGGATGGGTTCCCGCCGATCCACGCGCGAAAGCACCGCCAGCGGATGCGCGATCCAGACGGCCGCGTCAAAGCATGGCTTGATCATGTCGAACGAATTGCCGCGCGCTTCGATCGCCTCTTTCCAGGCGGGGCTGTAGCCGTCCACGTAATTTAGAATGAATTCATGACCTCCCGCCGCTTTTCGCCAACATAGGCCGTCCGTCATCAGGTCTTCCGCACAATGATGGGCGAAATCTCGCCACGAAGTGGACCCCGAGGGCCATGGGCTGTTTGGCGGTAGCAGCGGAAGGCATTTATCAACCAGCAGCCGCACCGCTTCGCGATCGTCCACAAGCGCCTTCCGCGGGCGCGCGGTCAGGCAGTAACTGAAGTGCTGTGCGCCCGAGGGAAATAGTCGGCCCGATGCGCCGGTGGCATACAGGCCGAGTTCGCCCGCCGGCTCGGGCTCGTATCGACGACGAAAGCCGCAGCGGTAGTTTAGAAATCTCGCGATGTTCTGCCGCGACATCCAGCTCATGCGCGTCATGTCGAAGAAGAGCATGATCTCGACGTTCAGATAGGGATCGAAGTAATAGGTTGCGGGAAAGTCATTGCCGTAAGCGTCATCGTTCCACTTGGTTGGATTGGTGATCTGGGTGATGAACCAAACATGATCCCCGCGCTCATAGGGCGGCAGGGGGCCGAGATCAAGCGTGATCTCAGGCTCAAAGCCATTTTGCATGCTCAGATGAATGTCTTGTTCCGCGTTCACTTCAATATCAAACACGAACCAGTCTCGGGCGGAGTCGGCGGTGATCCTCGCCTGCCAGGATGTCCTGCCCAAGTTGCCAGGTTTTCCGTCTCCACCCATCGTACCGGTCAACAGAAGGAGATCATCGCCCACCTTCCTGATGTCAGTTGCGCGGAGATTGAATGTATTGCCGCGGATGAGCGGATTGTGAGCGCCGGACACCGATCGCCAGCCGGTTTTAGGATCGGCTATGAAAAGCTGGTAGCCAATGCCTGCATCACCGCCGTTCTGAGAGACGGTCAGTTTCATCTCCGCGCACATCAAAGATACGGATTCCAATGGCATCTATTTTCCCCACATGATGAAAAACGCGCCGCGCGGGATCATCCGCCGGCAATTCTGCCGAAGGGTCTAATTTTCACAATCCCGTTGTTAAGGCGATTAATTTTTGACTTGGTTGAAACATGACACCCATTTTTGATTGACCCTGAAGTTCAGAAGTTGGATGATATTGTGTTCGGTTCACACTTTTCCGCGGAGGCGCACTTGGGTATTCGTGAGGCGATTAATCGCCATTCAGCGATTTCCACCACAGTGATAATCTGTGCGATCGTTGTCGGCGTGGTCACGATTGGAGTGGAACTCAGAGGCGATAACGGCAAGCCGCCCAGCAAGAACTACTTCACTATCGATGACGGCAAGACCTGGTTCGCCGATTCTTCCAGCAAGCTGCCACCGTTCGATCATGGTGGAGCCGTAGCGGTCCGTTGTTACGTGTTCAAAGGCAGTAACGGGAAATTCGCGGGATTACTGGAGAAATATAGTGATGATACCCGAGAGCGACTTGCGCGCTGGGCGCAGCAAGTGCCGCAAGTGCCACTTCGCAACCCACCCCCCATCCTGGTGAAGAAGCCGGGTGAAAAAGACTGGAAAAGCGTCGGCCCGGATCAGGAGGCGATGATCCTCATGCATGATATCTCTGGTCCTGATGGCTCAGCCGCGGAACGTGTGATGCCGTGAAAACCTGCACGCAGTACCGTTCTACTCTCGATATGTCCGGTCGCCCAGATTCGCTTTAGAACATTCCGTGCCCCCAATTCCCCATTCCGGCACGAGCCCTACAAAAAAATACTCTATTCCTCATTGACATCGAACGTAGACAAGCAATGATGCCCTAACAGGGAAAAAAGGGGTTGGCTCATGCTTGCTTGGCAAGTTACTAGCTCCGTGCCCTGTTGATTCATTTTACAGGGTGGGTGTTATCATGCCGAAGCGTAGACAAGGCCTTTTGGCCGTTAGTCATGCGGTCATCGTTGGTTGTGCGGGAATTGCCGTGGGATTGATTCCCCAAATTGCGATAGCGGACATGACATCCACCGGGGACGGAACGCAAATTGCAAATGGCGGTATCAATGGGGACGGCACCGGCGGAGCGGCGACTGCGGCATCCGCGCCAACCACAGAAGACCCAACCAATGCAAACGCAAATGCACAAGCGAATGGAGGGATTCCTGATCCCGAAACTGCAGCATTTGGAGGCGATGCCACCGCCGGCGCATATGCGATCTCATCGTCATCTGATAACGCCGTTGCCAGCGCAACTGCGATTGCCGGTGATGGCAGTAGTGACATTGGCTTCGCCGTTAACCCTACGAACGGCGGATATGGTGGCAATGCCTACGGGCTCGCACTTGCATCCGCGGGATCAGCACCGTCACAACCCAATGCGACCGCTTCTGTTGACGTGGAAGGTGGATGGGGAGGTGCTAGCGCTTATGGCAACGGTGGAAATGGCGGCACAGCGACGATTCCCGAAGGCGATGTTGTTCAGGCCACTTCCGCTGCCGGCGTGGCAACCGCCAGCGCGTATGTAGTTGGCGGCTCCGGCGGCCATGTTAAGTCTGACAGCCCATTTCTTTCTTCTTCCTTGCCAATTCCTAGCGCGGGAATCGGGCAAAGCGCCTCCCTCGGCAACGTGGTCGCGGGGTCGGGGATAACTGTCATACTTAGCCAGACTGCCGTGGGCGGCAATGGAGGGGATTNNGTGACGGCATTTTAGGCGCCAGCGGCACATCAGTGCTGAATCTCACTTCGGTCAGCAATGCAGGCACATTAACCGGTACGACCACGGCCACGGGAGGTTCCGGTGGATTTGGTGGCGGAGGATTTATTGAGAACGGCGGCACGCTTACTCCCGTGATCGCTTACGGCGGAACAGGAGCTGACGCGATTGCCATAACTGTGCTGGGGACCGTAGGCAGTCCGGTTACCGCCAATGCTTATTCAACCGGTGGCGCAGGAGGGGATTCATTTGAAGACAGGCCCGGGCAGGGCGGTAACGCCACCGCCGATGCCACTGCGGAGACTGGCGAAGCTGGCGTGCCCGCTACAGCTAACGCCAAGGCCCAGGGAGGTGCTGGCGGTAATAATGAAAATGACGCCTGGGACATAGGGGGCGAATCTGGACCGGGAGCTGACGGCGGCTATGCCAGCGCGAATGCTGTGGCCGATCTGTTTACCGGCCAAGCTACCGTGACCGCGACCGCTACTGGCGGCAATGGTGGCTTTGCAATTGGCGTCGCTGTCATCGGAGCCCTCGATGAGCCTTATGTTGGTGGAGCAGGCGGGTTGGCTGTTGCTACTGCTACGGGCAGCAGCATTTTCGACTCCGTTACGCTAACGGCCGTTGCTCAAGGTGGAACTGGCGGTACTGGCTCAGATGGAGCAATCAACGGCATCGGTGGAGACGCCACCGCTATAATTTCTGGGCCAATTACCGGCACAATCGAACAATTTTCACCCGGACTCGCCAATGGCCAGGGCGGAATAGCTTCACTTAGTATTGGGAGCGGTACTATTAANNATATCAATATCGGCACGCTGAGTGTTACCATTCCAGGCACGCTGACTCTCGCCGGAGACATTGTCAACGGCAATCTTGTCGTCGGCGATGGAACAAGCTCCACAACCCTTCAATTGCCGACCAACAATGGCGGCAGTTCTCTCTCTTCACTGACGATCAATACCAACTCAACGTTGGACATCGCTAACAACCACTTAATCATCAATTACGCCGACGGCACACAGGCGGCAGTTGACGCGGCGATCCGCGGCTATCTGATTAACGGATATAATGGCGGAACATGGACAGGCTCAAGCGGCCTGGGTGCCGGCGGGAGTTTGGATAGCTCCACCGCCGCTAATTCCGCAAACAACGCTCACTATGGCTTAGGATATGCCGATGGCGCTGATGGTATTGTCGCTGGACTCTCTTCGGGACAAATCGAAATCATGTATACGCTCTATGGCGATGCGAACCTCGACGGCGTAGTTAGCGGAGACGACTTTACAATATTGGTCGGCAATTTAGGCAAATCGGTCTCGGGCTGGGACCAGG
>PMAK01000266.1 GCA_003153655.1 Phycisphaerales bacterium | reverse complement strand
ACGACGACATGGGCGGCATCTTCGGCTACTACCAATGGGTCGAGGCGCTGAGCGACCCGGCACACGAGATGCACAAAGAAGCGATCGAATGGTTCGGCGGCGATTTTGACCCCGCCCGATTCAGCCTTGATGAGGCAAACCGTCGCCTCGCGGCCGCTTTCAAGCCCATCCGGAAACGCTCGCGTATGCCGCGGAAAAAGAAAGATTGAACACTGCGCAGGCTGACTGAGTTGAGCCATGACGGCGCACAAATAACTTATTCATGACCGGCGCACCCGGTAATGATAATCATATAGCTTCCTGAACCCGGCCATCTCATATAGCTNNTTTCGCGCTCCCACATTTTCAGCCATGACCTGCAGGCTAATCGTCTTTCCACCATTGGCGAGCGTCCATTTTGCCAGGAAATTCAAAAGTCGCGTGGCATGTCCGCGGCGTTTGTGATCGGGGGCGGTCGCCATGCGATAAATCCAACCGATGCCGCCATGAACCGCCCCAAGAACTCGAGCGACGGGTTCATGTTCCTCGACAGCCATCGCAAAAACGCGCGGCGAAGGAACACGGTGGTAAATACCATCGCGAAGGCTTGGCTGGCCGGCATGTTCTTCACTCGCGCATCCCAGCCATACAGCAGTCGGAGAATCTTGTTCAATGACATTGCCAGGGATGCCGGGTTGTATCGTTTTTTTTCGGACTTCAGTTGGATCAGCCGACCAAACCTCGCTCGTGTGTGAGATGCCGTATCCGCGTCCGATGAGAATCTCATCGAGATCGCGAGGCATGGTTGCGGGAGATATCTGAAAAATCGGCGGCAAATTTCGCTGGCGATAAAAGGCTTCCGCTTGTGCAATCAGTTCGAGCCAGGAGCATTCAGTCGCTTCGGCGCACGCCGTTCGCACGGAGTTGGCCCGGCCGGTATATCCCTGGTTCGCCCGAAGCTGCCATGGGCCGAGCGGCATACGCTCTTCCGCCAGCCATGTCGCATCCGCTGAAAGCTCTACCGAGACTCGGTCGATCGCATGTCCCATAAAGTTTTGCTCGTTGCAGATCATACTAGTCATCCAGATTAACTCGAAATTGCATCGCGACGATGAACCAGATGCGGCCCATGCCGCGTTCATTGATGTCCATGGCAGAACAAAATACCCCAACCGGACCGAGCGATTCACCACCGCCCCTGGCGAGAATTACGCGCTTTCACGGCGGGCTTGGCCTGGAATCAAAATGCATCATCGCCGTGATGGCGCTCTTGTGCGTCTCCATCGGACNNCGCATCAATCAGCAGGTCACAGCCATGATGGGCGAGCAGGCCCGGCAGACCGCGTATTCCCTTTCCATGTCTTCTCGAAATGCGATCTCCGAGGGCGATGTGCAGACGCTGCAACTCATGGGCCACTCGCTGCTCAAGTCGCGCAATGTTCTGTTTGTCGCCTTTTACAATCGCTACGGAAAAATTATCGCGCTGGCGGAGCGACGCTCCATTTCGAGATCCGATCTCGCATTCCTCTCTACTGTGGACGTTGCGTCGCTGACGCGAGTACATCGGGATACATCCACCCCCTTCGGAGATTGCCTGGAAGTCTGCCAGCCGGTGCTTAGCCTGGAATCGACCGGGAAATCCCGTCTTGTTGGCTACGTCGCCGTCGGCGTCTCCCCCGAACAAGAGCAGTCGCAGGTCCAGCGGGTGAATTATTTCGCCCTCGGTATCGGCTGCATCACGGTCCTCTTTACGCTTCCCGCCGCCTATTTCCTGGTGCATCGCCTGTTTCTCCCGATCCGTCAACTCGTCGGGGCGACCAACCGCATCGCCGCCGGCGATCTCGACACCGCCGTCGCGATCGATCGCGCCGATGCCATCGGCGACCTCGCTCGCTCCTTCAACGCCATGATCCAGACCGTCAAGCGTCAGCAGCAGGATCTGCTCGACATCAACGACGGACTCGAACAAAAAGTGATTCAACGCACCGCCCAGCTCGAAATGGCCAACCAGCGGCTCAGCAACGAAATCGCGGAGAAGGAAGATTTTCTCCGCGCCGTCAGCCATGATCTCAACGCGCCGTTGCGAAATATCAGCGGCATGGCCGCGATGCTCCTGATGAAGCACCGCGACCGTTTCGACGACGAAATCATCCACCGCCTGCAGCGGATTCAGAAAAACGTGGATGTGGAAACCGATCTGATTTCCGAATTGCTCGAGCTGTCGCGGATCAAAACCCGCCGCGAAAAAATGGAGATGATCGAAACGTCAGCCCTCATCTCCGAGATTGAAGAAATGTTTGAAAGCGATCTTCGCGGCAAGCAGATCACGTTCATCGTCGATACGCCGCTGCCGATCCTGCACGGCGAGCGATCCCGGTTTCGCCAGCTTTTCCAGAACCTGATCGACAACGCCATCAAGTACATGTCTGACGGCCCGGTGCGGGAGATTCACATTGGATGCGACGTGCATCCGACCGAAGCGGAGTTCTACGTCCGCGACACCGGCTTAGGGATCGATGTTGAAGACCAGGCCAAGATATTCTACGTATTTCGCCGCGGGAAAAATTCCACGTCGCGGAACATCGCCGGAAAGGGCGTTGGACTTTCCAGCGTCAAAAGCATCGTCGAGACCTATAGCGGAAGCATTCGCGTGGAGAGCGAGCCAGGCAACGGAAGCACATTTAAGTTCACCATCAATGGCCAGTACGTACCGGCCACACATCAGGAAATGAGTGGTGCAAAATGAAAACCCTTGCGTCGAAAAAAACCAATCCGCGAGAATTCGCGTCCCGCGGCCAGAATCCTGAAGAAGGAATCACGATTCTGATCGTAGACGACGACCAGGATTGCCGCATGCTGATTCGCGATGCGATCTGTCAGTCCAAGGTTTGCAACCGGGTGTTTGAGGTTTCGGATGGAACCGAAGCGCTCGATTTTCTGCACCAGCGCGGACGATGGACGAATGCTCCAAAGCCGGGATTGATCTATCTCGACATCGAAATGCCCGGCATGAACGGACAGGAAGTCCTCGCGGCGATCAAAGCGGCTCCGAATTTGCGGGATATTCCGGTTGTAATGATTACAGGGGTCAGCGATGAATTGCAGATGCGGAAAGCTGCCGAGGCCGGGGCCAATAGTTATACGCTCAAGCCGGCCAGCGCCGAGCAATTTCTTCAAACGGTGCTGACGAGCACCAATTATTGGCTCACGATCCATCAATATCCGGGGCATCACCTGCCGCCGGATCAATGCCGCCGATAAACCGTGACAGTGGTTCACCTTGCCGGCAAACCGGCCGATAAGACGGCAAAGGCATCGACTGCTTTCCCATGGAAACGATTCGTTTGCTTATTGTGGAAGATGATCCCGATCAGCGGCAGCTGATCGTCGAAACGCTCGAGGAGCATTTCGGCGCTACCACCGTGAAAGCGGTGGACTGCGGGGCCGCCGCGCTGCAATTGGATCTCGCCGCGTTCGACCTCATCCTCACCGATTTCAATCTCCCGGATATCAGCGGCATGGATCTGCTCGAAAAAATCCATCAGCGGTGCACTACCCCCGTCATCATGGTCACCGGCGAAAACGTCGGCCAAATCGCCGCCGAGGCCATTCGCCGCGGGGCCATGGACTACGTCGTGAAATTCGGGGACTACCTCTTCACCATTCCACTGGTGGTGGAGAAGAACCTGACCGTCGCCAAGCTCTATGCTGAAAACCTCAAGCTCCGCGCGGAAGTCGATCGAGCCCTGCGTGATGTGCGCGACAAAAATACCCAGCTCGAACAATCTTTGAAATTGGTTGAGGAACTCGCCGCCACCGATGCGCTGACCGGGCTGTGCAATCGCCGTCATTTTAATCGCGTTCTCGATCAGATGTTTGCCGAGAGCGAGCGTATGGATAGCGATCTCTCATGCGTCATGATCGACCTCGATGGGTATAAGCAACTCAATGACAGACACGGACATGCCATCGGCGATTCTCTTCTCACCGTGGCTGGGAAAGTCATCTTCGCCAGCATGCGAAAGATGGATGTGGCTGCGCGATATGGTGGAGACGAATTCATCCTCCTCCTGCCGCATGCCTCGGCTCAGGAAGCGGCCAGCGTCACGCAGCGTATCCGCGACGAATTTCGGCAGGGATCGGCGCTNNTAAAATGAGGGCGTCACCATGTCCGCCGGCATCGCGTCGCGAAAGGCCAGCGCCCCCGGCGCCGCCGATCAATTAACCATCATGGCCGACCAGGCGCTCTATCAGGCGAAAGAACACGGCCGCAACCGCCTTTTCATCCATCAGCCTGCCGTGATGGCTAACCCGCGATCGCTAGCTCAGGGGTAAACTCCGGCTGCGGATCAAATTGCTGAAGCCGATCAGGATTGTAGGACACACGGTTTCGGCTGGTTTGCACGAGATTTTCCCGTTTCAATTGCGTCAGACATAAGCTGATCGTTTCCCGCGCCACACCCACCGCCTGCGCCAATTGTGCGTGCGTCATCCACAATTCAACGCCGCCCGGAACCGCCCGCGCCGCCGGGCTGTTTTTGAATCGCAGCAGCGTTCGGATCAGCCGAAGACGGCAATCCTCGAAGACAAAATGGCTTCCCTCGTTCCACGCCTCATGGAGTTGGCGCGCCATACTTTCAACAAACTGTAACGCCAATTCGCCGTGGCTCAGGAGAATCTCCCGCAATTGATTCGCGGGAATCACCCGTGCCGTGGAATCGCCCACGGAAATTGCGAGTATCTCGTAAATCGGAATTTTCCCCAAAGAAGCAAAGCCGAAACACCTCCCGGCACCCAGGATATCCAGCAGCCTGCGGGCGCCGTGGACGGCCACTTCAAACAGGCGAATCTCCCCCGACTCGACGACAAAAAAATCCGCGGCCCCGTCCCTGGGTTCAAAGGCAGCCGGGCGATCGTAGTACTTCACCAGCCGCCAGCCCGACCCGTTCTGACGAATAAAATCCGCGATTGCGTTGCTCTCCGTGATCTCGCTCATGCAGCACCGGCCCTTCCGTGGAATCCGCCCGCTCGGTTGAATTGAACATAATGAACTACAAATGTAGTATCGGTGGATTTGCCGGCGCAGGATTACTCAATTTTTTACTTGCGTGGCCAGCAGTCGGGCGATCGCTTCGCAAATCTCGGCACGATGAATCCCGCTGAGCGCCAGCGCCAGCTGCGTTTCCATCAGCCCGTATGGAATCCCCGTGTCATAGCGCTGCCCCTGCGTGACCAGGCACCAATACTGGTCCGTATGCTGGCGAAGATGTTCCTGCGCCGCGGTCAGTTGAATCTCATTCTTCTCGCGGATGTTGTTCTTGATCAGGTATTCCAGCGAATCGAATATCCGCGGCGAAAAGACGTGCATCCCGAAATGGGCCAGATAATTCCCGGCCGGCTGGCCCGGCGTCACGAGCTTCTCCCGGGCCACCTCAATCGACGGCTTTTCCATGATCAGCGTCACCTTATAAATTTCTCGCAGCGACTCAATCGGCTCCCCGCGGATCACCCCGAACAGGTGCAACAGCCGCTCCAACGTCGGTTGAACGCCCGACACCGCCTCCAGCGAATTTTTCTCATACACGTTGATGAGTTGCCGGGCGCAGCGGTCCTTGATGTCGCTGATATAAACGTGGTCCCCCAACAGCAGCAGAAACGGATCATCCCCGACGAATTCCTTCGCCTGAAAAACGGCATGGCCGAACCCCTCGGGGGATTTTTGCTCGGCAAAGTGCAGCCGCTCGCCGAAGGCCGCGAGCTTTTCCGATTCCAGAAGCGCCCAATCCTTCCCGCGAAACGCCTTGACCATGTTGTCATCAAGCCGCCGGAAATATTCCCGGTATTGATGCTCTTCGCCCGGCTGGGTGATGATGCAAATCTCTTCGATGCCGGAATCGATCGCCTCTTCCCCGATGATCTGAATGATCGGCTTGGTCAGACCGTCCCGATCCACCAGTGGAAACATTTCCTTCTGAACCGCCGTCGAGGCCGGATATTGCCGCGTGCCCCGACCCGCCGCCGTAATCACCGCTTTACGAACCTTCGCCATGAAAATCTCCTGAGAGGTAACATAAACAAGACCGGCGGAGTTGCCAGAGAGTTTTCTTCAGGCGGCCAGCATTTTTTAGTAATCGCGCCTACAGAATATCCACGCAGCCAGCGCCAGCACCACACCCTCGAAGCCGACGGAGGTGCCGACGATCCAGTCGACGCTTCGGCCGTTCATTTCGGCATGAAGCTTCTCGATGGGAACAGGGTTGTCATTCAGATCGGTGGCGTCCTGCGAATCGTTCTGAGCGTTGCGCGAGACATGTTCCAGCCCGGCTTTGCTGACGAGCACTCTTTCCAACAGGTCCACCGTTTCCGAGGTCTTGGGAAGAACGGTCATGATGTCGTAAAAAATGGCATGGTATCGATCGAATGTGCCATGCATGTCGTCGCGTTTCGCGCGGTCGCTCTTCAGTTCGGATTGGTACATGGTCACATAGTCGCTGCCTCGCGTGGTCGGCTGAGTGGTGACAACGTGCTCCCAGTGGGCGAGCAATTCCTTCCTGGATTTAATTTGCCCGTCCAGTCGCGTCGCCGCCGAATCTTCGGTCAGTTTGAACATGAGGAGTGTTTCTTCTGTAAAATGGACCCCGAAGGTGAACACCCAGAAGAGTAATGCCAGTAGCACCGCGGCGACGGTCGAGCGCGTCCAGACGCCGACCAGAACGCAAAAGCAGAACAGATAGCTGAAAAAGAGCAAAACGATCGGAACCGCCAGGAATATTCCCGGCTCCCACGCACCGCCTCGAAAGCCAATCACCGCAAAGCTCGCGGTACAAAAGCAGCCAATCTGCAGGGCGACAAACAGCAGCCCGCAGAGGTATTTCGTCAAAAACAGCCGAAGCCGGCTGATGGGCTTGGAAAGATAGAGATCAACCGCGCCGGTGGCTAGAAAATCCGGAAACAGGCTTGCCGTCGAAATCAGCGCCAGCGCCGTCGCCAGCCACGCCAGCCAGAAATCGATGCCGTAGTTCAGGAAAACGGTCTTGTAAAAATCGCCCGGACGCAGCTCCTTGCTATTGAAGAGCGGCGAAGAAATTTGCCAGAATAAAATCTTGAATCCAGTCGGAGTAAACCCGATCGCGGCAAATGAAGCCGCCACCAGCGTCGACAAAATCAGGACGATCCAGAACATCTTCCTGGAATTCAGGTCCCGATACGCGTCCCAGATCAGTGCGAGGGTTTGTCTCATCGCGCCCCCGGAAGCGGTGGGGGCCTCGCGCCCGGAAGCGCGCGCTGGCCCGTCGTCGGATCGGTCATCGCTTCAAAGAACAGGTCCTCCAGCGATGGCCGCACCAATTGCATTCTGCGGATGACCAGATTGTTTCTTCGCAGCGCGTCGATGATCGGCTGAACAGCGGCCGCATCGGTGTGCCCAACGCGCAGCGTCAATCCGTCAAATTCACACCAGCAATTCTCGTCCAGCTTGCCGCGGGTGGGAAACCCGGGCTCCGGCGGCGCGCCGAAATCGAACGCGCCCGGAAACGCCGCGACGATCACCGGCCACGGGGTAGGCTCCAGCTCGAACTGATAGCATTGTTTCGCTGCGGTCAGTTCATCCACCGATCCTTGCCGGGCGACTTTTCCGCCAACCAGGATCGCCACGCGGTCGCACACCGTTTCCAATTCGCTCAGCAGATGGCTGTTGATGAAAACCGTTGCCCCCTGCTCGCGCAGATGCAGCAGCACTTGCCGGATGTCCCGCCGTCCGCTGGGATCGACGCCATCGGTTGGCTCATCAAGAATGATCAAATCCGGATTCGCCCCCAGCGCCTGCGCCAGCCCGACTCTTTGCAGCATACCCTTGGAATATTGCGAGATTTTGGAGTCCGCCCACGCGGTCATGCCCACCAGATCGAGCAACTCCGCCGCCCGCTTTTTTCGCGTGGAACGGTCGGTCTTGGCCAAGGCTGAGAAAAATTCGATTACCTGCCGGCCCGTCAGATATCGCGGGAAGCGGTGGTTCTCCGGCAAATAGCCCACGCGGGCCAGCGTTCCCTTATGTCCGATGGAGTGGCCGAGAATCATTCCGCGCGCGGTCGTCGGCCGCACGACCGTAACCATGATTTTCACCAGCGTGCTCTTGCCCGCCCCATTGGGACCCAGCAGGCCGAATATTTCCCCGCGATTGACCTGCATGGAGACGCCCTGAAGCGCGTGGATGCGCCGATGATAAATCTTGGTGACGTTCTGGAGATCGATGGCGTAGCCGGCGGCAGTGGAGGACATGATGGTCCGGTCGATCATACCGAAAAGGTCTGAGCCATGTAGTCCTCGGCGCGGTAAAGTGCTTCCTGGATGGAGTAACCCATGTCCAGACCTTCCGGCCGAATAGCATGGCTGACTCTCTGGCTGTTAATCGCAGCCGGGGCCGGCGTGGGGTTGGTATTTCTATTTGGTAAGCCTGAAAATCCTCCCGTTGCCGCCGCGCCGACGTCTCTGCCGGTTACCCAGCCGTCAATCGCCACAATTCCATCCACGCAGGCGGTCGTCATTCAAACGTATGGCCAGCTTCTTCACGCCGATTTACCCAACTATCCCGATACGCGCCCCTGGGCCATCCCGGTGGATTTGAGTGACGCGGCCCACCTTATTCTCCGCGAGCCGCTTTACGTCTGCTCGCGCGGAGACCTCTGGATCACCCGTTCGGATGCCGATCCACTCCCGATGGTCCTGGCCCGCGCAGCCAACGAAAGCGAGCACATTGTCGATCGCCCGATCGAATACATCGTCTGGTCGCTCAATCGCCGGGGATCGTGGGAGGCATCAGCGATTTGCCGCGCCGGCGACGGATTTCAATTGATCTCAGCTACGGGCACGATCCTCATTCCCTGGCATCGCTCTTACCGCTGGGAAGCGGCGATGACCTGGATCGACGGCGCCGCCACGCATCTCATCGTCCCCACCGACACCGGCGTCAGCATCATGACCCTCGGCAACTCGCCGACCGAAGACTATTGCTCTCTACTCAATAACACCGCGACATCCCAACAGGCTTCGCAGCCGCCGATGGTCCTGTTCGATCTTCACGGCCTGCTTGCGTGGATTCCGGCAGAGAAAGATTTCAATTCGGCGTCGCGCGTCGCCAGATATCTCGACGGCAAGTGGAACGATCTCGACTCAAGTGCGTGGCCCGGCGACATCATCCATCTGATTCCGATGCTTGATGGAAGCGTCCTGCAAATCCGCCGCGGCTCGGATGCCAACAGCGCGAGCCTGACCATCGCGCCTCTCGATTCTCCCCAAATCGACGAGAAAGAAATCGCCGCACTCACCGATCAACTCAGCGACGATGATCCTGATAAACGCGTGGCCGCCTATCAGCGGCTGATCCAGTATGGCCCGGGAATCTATCCCATTCTGGAAAAGCTTTCTCCCAATGCCGCCCCCGAAGCTCAGGCCAGAATCCGCGAGATTCTCGAAGGCAAGCTCGCGACGAAGCTCGGCGGAATGCTCATCAACGACAATCAATTGACGGTTGCGGCGCGATTGCGAGACGGCGGCGTTGTCTTCTTCGCGCCGCAAGGCATCACCGTTCCGCGGGAAGGCCAGGATCCCAAAGTCATTTCTCCTGATTATCTGGCTATACGCCCCGGGCGTCCGGTGCAGGAACTTCCTGCGGCTCTCGTGGATCGGCTCAGCAAATCGGGCGGTGCAATTTCCGGGTGGCGGGATGAATGGGTCGTTACTACAACCGATGTCGGCCCCGCGCGATATTTGCCGCCCGATCAGCTTCAGCCGCTTCTGCGCCCGTCGGAGCGAAACTTTTCCAATCTCCTCGCAATCGACGCACGCGGCCGATGGATCTTTCGAGACCCTGCTTCCCACCAATCGCTGATACTCGATCCCACCGTTCCCGATCCCACGCCCCGGCTTGCGATCTGGCTGATCGACACCGGAAACGGCGCGGGGTGGAACAAAGCGGATTGGCCCGTCATCCAGCGAGGAACCGCCCACTGGGTTATCAGCGAGCAGGATTGGCAACCGCTCGATCCATCGGAAGAAATGCGAACTGATTTCGCGAAAACCAGCTATCCCCTCGTCGCCGCAACGGTTCCCACAAACGCTTCGGCAACCGTGCCGGCTCCCGTAAATACTCCACAAATTCTGATCGACGCCGACGGCAACAGATATTTCGACGGCCAAACTGCGCTGACGATATTGACGCACGCGGGAAAACGATTCGATTGGCCGCTGCCCGACGCCTGTGCGGGCTCGGCCGATCAGATTCCCTGGCTGGTGAGTGATGGGCAGGGGCACCTCTTCCTATTCAATTCCACTGCCAGGATCGCCCGCATTCGCGCCACGCCCGGCGCAGCCGAGCCTTTCGTTCTCGAAGCAGTATTCAGCGCGCATGTGCCGGACTTTCAGGATATTCGCCGAATCTGGTGTGATCCCGCGGGCCGAATCGCGGTGGCATACGAAGGCTCTCACATCGCTTTGATCTTTCCGAGCGGACAAGTACCGCCCGAGATCGAGGACAAGATTTTGCCGCAGGATTTGCGACGAATCGATGGCCCGTGAAGACAGAGAAAAATGCCGAATGCTCCCGGCGCGCCGGGAGCATTCGGCATTTACCCTTCCCTTCCCTTTCATCGCCGCATCTTTAATATCATTTCCACAGATGAGTGAATCAGCCAGCCAATTTGAGCAGGAACGTCGCCAGAAGCTCGCCAAGCTTCGCGATTTGGGAATCGACCCCTTCGGACAGCGCACACCCGGCATTCAGCCGCTTGCCGAGATCAAATCGCTCTACAAACCCGAGATGGGCCACGACGGCGGCCCGCAGGTGATCGGGGCCGGGCGGATCATGCTGAAGCGTGACATGGGCAAGCTCAGCTTCCTCACCCTGCGTGACGAATCCGGCGATCTACAACTTGCTCTCGACAAAAAACGTCTGACCGAACGCGACTGGCAGGTTCGCGATCTGATCGATTTAGGCGATCTGCTCGTCGTCACCGGCAAGCTTGGCCAGACGAACAAAGGCGAAACCACGATCTGGGCCGATTCGATATCGATGGCTTCCAAGGCTCTCCTGCCGCCGCCGGCCAAGTGGGAAGGCCTCAGCGATGTCGAGCTTCGCTATCGCCAGCGCTATGTCGATCTCTGGGCCAATCCCGACGTGATGAAGGTATTGAAGCTGCGCATGCGCATCGTCGATGAGATCCGCCGATTTCTGTCGGCCAAGGGATTTCTCGAAGTCGAAACCCCGATGATGCAGCCACTGGCTGGTGGGGCGGCTGCCAAACCATTCACGACGCATCACAAAGCCCTCGATATCCCGCTCTATCTCCGCATCGCGCCGGAGCTATATCTCAAACGTCTTCTCGTCGGCGGCTTCTCAAAAGTCTTTGAGATGAACCGCAATTTCCGCAACGAAGGGATCAGCCCGCGCCACAATCCCGAATTCACCATGCTGGAACTCTATGAAGCGTTCGGAAGCTGGGAGACGATGGCGGATCTGATCGAGGAGATGATCACCACGATCGCGCAGAATATTTTTGGGACATTGCAGATCGAACACTCGAATGGGCGAAAGATCAATTTGCAGCGGCCGTGGCGGCGCGTGCGGATCGCCGAACTTGTTTACGAACGTACCGGCTGGAAGTTTGACAAGCGGCCAATCCATGAGGCCATGCCGGAGCTTCTTAAACATTCTGAACTAGCATCGGTGCGTGGGCGATTAGATCAAATTTCGTCGGCGGAGCAGTTGTTTCAGGTCTACGAAAAACTCGTCGAACACACATTGATCGATCCCTGTTTCGTCACGCACATTCCATCAGTCATCATTCCCCTGGCCCGCGAAAACAAAGAAGACCCATTCTTCGCCGATGTCTACGAACTCGCCATCAACGGCGTAGAAATCTCCCCCGGCTACACCGAATTAAACGACCCGGACACTCAGGCCAGGCATTTCGCCCATCAGGTCGGCGACAAAGACGAGCAGCAGAAGGTTGACGAAGATTTCCTCAACGCCCTACGTTACGGCATGCCCCCGGCGGGGGGGCTGGGCATGGGAATCGACCGGCTGGTAATGATGCTCACCGGCGCGGAGAGCATTCGGGACGTGATTCTCTTTCCACTGATGAAGCCGCAGGAAAAATGAATGCGAAAGACAATTTTTGCCACAGATGAAAATCAGATGCACACAGATGAAGGCAAATTACTTGTGCATTTATCTGTGTGCATCTGATTTATATCTGTGGCAAAAATGCATTTGCTGAATTGATCGCCCATGTCTCCAATCGAAATCATCCTCTGGTCCATCGTCGCCATCGCGCCGATTGCCACGGTCTTCGCCCTCATCAGCATCCTCACAGGCCCGCGGCTCATCTCCAAGCTGATGTTCCGCTATCTCGTCAAGCGCCGCATCGCCTGGGTTTCGCTGATTGCCGTCATGCTCTGCACCGCCATGGTGCTGATCGTCATCAGCGTCATGGGCGGCTGGCTTCGCATGTTCCGCCAGACCAATCACGCCCTCATCGGTGATCTCATCGTCTATCGCGGCTCCCTTGATGGATTCAGCCACTATGAAGACATGATGGCCGACATCGCCAAAATCCCCGGAATAAAGGCAGTTACGCCAACGATCCACGCCGTCGGCCTGGCCGAAATCGGGCTGGCGCGCACGCCAAATCCGATTCGCACTCCCGTCGAAGTCGTCGGCCTGGACATCAAGCGGATCGGTCAGGTCAATGGCTTTGTCGATAGCCTGCATCTCCAGCCGGATGTGCTGCACGCCAAATCGAAGGAATTTGCCGAGGCGGCTCAGAAAGATCACGATGCGGTATCACCTGATGAGAATCTAGAAACGGCCGAAGCCAAGTCATTTCAGGCCAAGGCCGATTCCTTCCCCTCCTGGCAAAAGCCGCTGCCAGACGAGGTTTATCGAGACGAGCTTCCCAAGGCAAAAAACGCGGCACGCTTCGGCGGAATCGTCGTCGGCTCCGGCGTCATCGGCCTGCGGGGCAACGACCCGCGCGAGGACTTTATCTATAAAGCCACGGTCAAGCTGACCCTCCTGAAAATCTCCGGCGATTTCGCCAGCGCCGATTTGCAGGACAAGACCTCGACGAATTATTACTGGCTCATCGACGACAGCCGTACCGGCGTCTATCAGGCCGACCAGAATTTCGTCTATCTCCCCTTCGACGTGCTCCAGAATGAATTAAATATGGGAGCCAGCACCTACACCGATGCAAACACCGGCCATCAGGAAACCGAACCGGCCCGTTGCACCGAGATTCTCATCAGCGTCAACCCCGGCATCGATCCGCATGCGATCAAGCCCCAGATCAGCGACGCCGTAAGCGCGGTGTTGCAGAAGTTCGGCCTGTATTACCCCGATCCGGGCGCGCTGCGCGTCGAGACCTGGGATGAAAAGCAGCGGGATTTCCTGAGCGCCGTCGAGCACGAAAAATCCCTGCTGGTCATTCTCTTCGCCATCATCAGCGTGGTCGCCATCTTCCTTGTCTTCTGCATCTTCTTCATGATCGTCATGGAAAAGACGCGCGACATCGGCATCGTCAAAAGCGTGGGGGCCACAAGCTACAGCATCGCCGGAATCTTCCTGGGCTACGGCCTGACCATCGGAATCTTCGGCGGCGGGATGGGCCTCTTGATGGCTTATCTTGTCGTACACAACATCAACCAGCTTCACGCGTGGATGGGCGAACACTTCGGCATCCAGATCTGGAACGCCAAAACATATTTGTTCGACACCATCCCCAATACGATGGACGCGTACGATGTGATCGTGATCGTTTCCGTGGCGATTCTTTCGTCGGTCCTTGGCGCGCTGGTTCCGGCGATCCGGGCCGCGCGGATGAACCCGGTCGAAGCATTGCGCTGGGAATAAAGTCAAAACAGATGTCCGCCACCGCCGACAAAATCTCCTCTCCTCCACCCGCCAAGGGATCGGCGATTCTCACCGCCAGCGGCCTGCGAAAAGTCTTCCGCATGGGCGACAGCGAGATTCAGGTTCTTTCGAAGGTTGATCTAACGGTCGCGTCGGGCGAGTTCATCGCCATCGAAGGCCGCAGCGGTTCCGGCAAAAGCACGCTGCTCCATCTTCTCGGCGCGCTCGATGAATCCAACGGCGGCGTCATCACCTACGATGGTCGCGATATCGCCAAGCTCTCCTCGTCGCGCCGCGCGACTTTGCGAAACACCCAGTTTGGCTTCGTCTTCCAGTTCTATCACCTGCTCCCCGAGCTAAACGTTCTCGAAAACACGCTGCTATCAGCCATGATCGAAAACAGCCTGCTCGGCTTCCGCGCCAAAAAAGCGGAACTGCGAAATCGCGCCAAAGACCTGCTCACGCAAATGGGCATGGATCACCGCCTCCGTCATCGCCCCCAACATCTCAGCGGCGGCGAGCGCCAGAGAGTTGCAATCGCCCGCGCCCTGATGAATAACCCCCGCGTGCTTTTCGCCGATGAACCCACGGGAAATCTCGACTTTGAAACAGGCCGCCAGATCATGGCCGTCCTAGAACGCCTCCACCAGCAATCAGGTCAAACCATCGTCATGGTCACGCACGACCGGAGTCTGGCATGCAAGGCCGACCGCATTTTGGTGCTGGAAGGCGGAATATTGCGGGCTGCGGAGAAGTGAATGCCGACTATCGAATGAGGGGACGGATGCATTTCATTCGGCCCCGGCGCGCCGGGATTTCGCTTCGCTCAACATTTGGAAATCGGCATTCACCATTCTATCATCCCGTCATGTCGCTCAAGATCTGGATCGACGGCAAATTCTACGACAAGGAAGACGCGAAGATCAGCGTGTACGACCACGGTCTGCTCTACGGCGACGGCGTCTTTGAAGGCATTCGCGTTTATCGCGGCAAGATATTCGAATGTGACGCCCATCTCCGCCGTCTCTTCGATTCCGCGCGTGGCATCCGCCTCACGCCCCCGCGAACGCCCCAGCAATTCAGGGCCGCGATGGAAGAGACCATCAAGATCAACAACTTCTCCGATTGCTATATCCGTCTCGTCCTCACCCGCGGCGTCGGCTATCTGGGTCTGAATCCCAATAAGTGTCCGAATCCGTCGGTCATCATCATCGCCGACACGATCGAGTTATATCCGGCTGAAATGTATGAAAAAGGGATGTACATTATCACCTCATCGGTGGTGCGCACCCATCCCAATTCCCTCTCTCCGCGTCTCAAGAGCCTTAATTATCTCAATAATATCCTGGCCAAAATCGAAGCCGCCGACGCTGGCGTGCCCGAGGCCGTGATGTTGAATCAGGATGGCAACGTCGCCGAATGCACGGGCGACAATATCTTCATCGTCCGTAACGGGCAGATCCAAACCCCCACAACCGCCGACGGCATTCTTGAAGGCGTCACCCGGCAGGTGATGATCGATCTCTGCCGCGAGCTTTCCATTCCCTGCATCGAAAAATCCCTCCAGCGGCATGATTTATACATCTCCGACGAATGCTTCCTCACCGGCACGGCAGCCGAGGTCATCCCGGTCACAAGAATCGATGGACGCCCGGTCGGCAACGGCATCCCAGGCTCGCTCACCCGCAAGCTGATTGCCGCCTTCCACAAGCTCGTCCGAGGCGAGGCCAAGAACTAGGGTTTGCCTAAATACCGCCTCCCATACTTGCCAAAGCCCTTTTTCCCCATTTGACACCCCCCGAACATCTCATTACAGTTTTTATGCCCTATTAACCCGATGGAGGCATTGATGCAGGAATATGAAAACCTCAAGCGCCTCGTGACCGAGGCTGAGGACGACGTCAACAAGGCTGTTGGCGGGAACAAGGCCGCAGGGACTCGAGTCCGCAAAAAAATGCAGGAAATCAAGGCTGCCGCCACGGATATCCGCAAAAAGATTCTCGAAAACCGCAATACAGAGCCCGGTGTCGCCTGAGGCAGTCTCTGTCTCACGGCGTCACTTCAGGCTGATTGCGGCATCAACCGCCCGCCTGTTTTAGTTAATCGAACTATTGCCCCGGCCAGCTTGCCGGGGCGCCTCATCCTAATGCCGCCGCAACTTCTATTTGATGTTCCGGACCTGGATCGGCTCCCCGACCTCTTCAATCAAGAGGTCATCCGGGAATACAACCCCCAGCGCGGCGACATGGAAATGCTCAACGGCATTATCTACGTCGATTCCATAATTAATCGCCTGATCGGTTACAAAGACGTGCGCTCCGATGAGTTCTGGGTCACCGGGCACATCCCGGGCCGGCCCCTGTTCCCCGGTGTCCTGATGATCGAGTGCGGCGCGCAACTGGCGTCGTTCTACACCCGAAAATTCACCGGCTGGACAGGCTTCGTCGGCTTTGGCGGCGCCGATGAGTGCCGATTTGNNAATGCCGGTCGTGCCTCCCGTCCGTATGTACATCTACGGCGAGCAGCTTTGGGAACGTCATGGCCGAATGGGCTGCGCCATTCAGGGAGTCATTGGCGGAACGATTGCCTTTGAGACTAAAATCATCGGCGTGCGAATGTAGCTTGGCCGCGATCCAATAGGGTGCGCGGTTATCTTCCGGTCGATAACCCAATGCCCTTCTCTCTCATCCAACCCCTCTCATCCATTCCCATCGCCAGCATTGACGTCGAAACCACCGGCGCCAGCGCCGAATACGGCCATCGCATCATCGAAGTCGGCATTGTCCGTTATCAGAATGGCGTAAAAGTCGCTGAATACGAACAACTCATCGATCCCCGCCGGCCCATCAGCCCCGGCGTCACCGCGCTGACAGGCATCACGCAGTCCATGTGCGATGGCCAGCCGACATTCAGCGAGCAATATCCGGCCATGATGCCATTGCTGGCTGGCGCTGCGATCCTCGGCCACAACATCCCGTTCGATCTGTCCTTCCTGATGCGGGAATTTCGCGCCGCCGGCCGCGATATCCATCAGGCTCTGGAGAATCCCCACGTTCTGGACACCGTTCGCATTGCCCGACGCCGATTCGGGCGCGGCGGCAACGGCCTTTCCGCACTATCGCGCCGTCTCGGTCACGAACCCGCCATCGCACATCGCGCTTTGCCCGATGCGCAAACCACCGCCATCATCTTCGATCTGCTCCTCGCTCCCCTCGGCGGGTGGGGCATCTGTCTATGCGACATCCTGAAAGACCAGGGCGGCCCGATGGCCATTGCCCCGGCTTCTGCTCGCCAAAGTCTGCTTCCATTGGCATTGGAGGAGGCCCTGGACCAGCATCGGCCGGTCATGATGGAGTACCTGGATGCCAACCAGATGCGGACGCAGCGAATCATCAATCCCATCGAATTGCGCCGCGTGGCCGATGAATTGGTCCTGATCGCCCATTGTCATTTACGCAACGATCGCCGCAATTTTAAGCTGGAACGCATCGTCCAATTGACCCGGATCGACCCGGCTGACCCAGCCTATTCCCCTCACCTTGCAACCAGCGACACCCAGCGTTAAAAACGTTCTATGCCGCGCGCTCTTCATCCATTGCCCTGGATCGTCGCTCTTTTTGCGGTGATGCTCCACCCACTGGCTCTCGCGGATGAGCCGGCTGTAAATCCCCTGAAGTCGGTCAAGACCTTCATGTGCCAGCTTGACGACCTCGACGACCCCGGCGCGGTCGATCGCCTCGCCAAAACCGGCTACGACATGCTCATCATCGAGCCCACCTTCAACATCAAAGGAAACGAAAAATTCGACGTCAAGGCGATGGTGAAAACGCTCCACGATGGCAAGCCCGGCCGGATCGTGCTGGCCTATCTGAACATCGGCGAAGCTGAGTCCAACCGCACCTATTGGCACGATGATTGGCATCTTGCCACCGATCCCGGGGGAACCTCGCGGCCCGGCTATCTGCTGGCGCCCGACCCCGACGGCGACGCCACCAGCTTTCTCATTCGCTATTGGCGAGCCAACTGGAAACGGATGTTTACCAACCAGAAGGGCATCGTCAGCAAGATCATGGACGCCGGGTTTGACGGCGTTTACCTCGACTGGGTCGATGCCTGCGATGAGGATAAAGTCATCGATGCCGCTGATAAGGACAAAGTCGATCCCGACAAGGCAATGGTCGATTTCATCACCGCCATACGAAAGGCCATCCAGGACGCGAAGCCCGACGGCCTGGTCGTCGCCCAAAACGCCCCGTTTCTCATTGACTCGCAGCCGAAATACAGCAGTGCGATCGATGGAGTCGCTTTCGAGGACACCTGGTTTTCCGGCAAGGATGATGCCGACTGGGACAGCCCCGATGCCGGCGACATCGCCAATAACGATGCCAACGAGGATTCCACCGGCGGCCTGATCCGCGAATATCAGAAGTATCGCCAGGCCGGCCTCCCGGTTTTTACGATCGATTTTTGCGTCAATCCGGACAACGCGGCCAGGGTTTACCGCGAATCCGCCGGCGCGGGTTTTGTGCCGCTGGTGACCCGCGCGTCCGAGGACGACATCACCCCAACGCCGCCGCCCGGCCTGCCCCTCGCGGCGTTGCCGCCGCCGGTCCCATCGGTCCAAGTGCCACATGACCTCCGCTGAAATCCGCCAGCAGTTTCTCGACTTCTTCATCAAGAAGCACGGCCACGCCTTCGTGCCATCTTCATCGGTGGTCCCGTTGGATGATCCCACACTCCTCTTCGCCAACGCGGGAATGAATCAGTTCAAGCCGATCTTCCTAGGCCAGGAAAAACGCGGCTATACGCGCGCCGCCAACACGCAAAAATGCATCCGCGCCGGCGGCAAGCACAACGATCTCGACGATGTCGGCAGGTCTCGCCGCCATCACACCTTCTTCGAAATGCTCGGCAACTGGAGCTTCGGCGATTATTTCAAACAAGGCGCAATCGAGATGGCGTGGGAGCTTCTCACCAAAGTCTGGAAGCTCGATCCCACCCGCCTGCACGTCAGTTGCTATGAAGGCGACGAAAAAAACGGCATCCCGCGCGATACCGAAGCGGCTGAGTTATGGAAGCAAATCGCCGGCATGGCCGACGATCACATTCACTATTTCGGAGCCGACAATTTCTGGCTCATGGGCGACACCGGCCCCTGCGGCCCCTGCACCGAAATCTACATCGACCGCACCCCCGACAAAACCGGCGGCCCGCAGGTCAACGGCTCCGATCCCCGCGTCATGGAAATCTGGAACCTCGTCTTCATCCAGTTCAACCGCGACGCATCGGGCAAATTAACGCCTCTCCCCGCCAAGCACGTGGACACAGGCATGGGCTTCGAGCGCATCTGCCAGGTCTTGCAAAACAAACAGGACAATTACGGCATCGACCTGTGGACGCCGTTTTTTGACCGGATTTCTCAAATCTCAAATCTGAAATACACCGGCAAATTTCCGCCGACGAATGCTCCTGACCCGCAGCTTGAAGCTGCCGATGAGCAGCTTCGCCATGACATCGCCTTCCGCGTCGTCGCCGATCATGTTCGCTGTCTGACCTTCGCCCTGACCGATGGTGCGGTCCCCAGCAACGAGGGCCGCGGTTATGTGCTGCGAAGGATATTGCGCCGCGCCGTCCGCTTCGGGCGACAGCAGCTTGGATTGACCGAGCCATTCATGCACGAACTTGTTCCGGTGGTTGTCGAATCGATGGGCGCGGCTTTTCCGGAATTGAAACGCAATCCGACTCATGTCATCGAACTGATCAAGGACGAGGAAATATCATTTAGCCGCACGCTCGACAGAGGAATTCAGCTTTTCGAGGAAGCGTCCGCGGCCGGATCGATTCCCGCCTCAGAGGCTTTCAAACTCCACGACACCTACGGCTTTCCCATCGACCTCACCCGCATCATGGCCGAAGAGCGCGGCCTGTCCGTCGACATCGCCGGTTACGAAAAACTGATGGAGCAGGCCCGCGAACTCGCCCGCGCCGGCGGCAAATCGCAGGATTCCAAGCTGACCGATCTTCCGCCGGGTGCGATGTCCAACCTCGCGCAAAGCGGCGTGAAGCCAACCGACGATCAACCCAAGTTCTCCCATGATCCGATCCAAGCCCAGGTCATGGCCATCTGGAACGGAACCGATCTCGGCCTCTCGCCGGCGTCGGTTTTTGACGACGAAGAACTAGCCGTCATTCTGAATCACACTAACTTTTACGCGGAGATGGGTGGCCAGATCGGTGACAGTGGCGCGCTTACTTCAGCGGGCGGAGAATTCGACGTACAGACAACAAAGACAATCGGCGGGTACACCCTTCACATCGGCCGCGTCCGCAAGGGAAAGATCACCGTCGGCGACACTATCCAAGCCAAAGTTTCCTCGGCACGATCCCGTACGGAAAAAAATCACACTGGAACCCACCTCGCCAACTGGGCCCTCCGTCAAACCCTCGGCGAAGGTGTCCAACAAAAAGGCTCCCTCGTCGATCCCGAAAAACTCCGCTTCGATTTCTCGCACGCCAAAGCCTTGAGCGACGAAGAAATCGCCGGCGTCGAAAAATTAGTCACCGAAGCCATCGCCAAAAAACTGCCCGTTTACACCCAGGAAGCCCCGCAGGATCAAGCCCTGAAAATCCACGGACTCCGCGCCGTCTTCGGCGAAAAATATCCACCCATGGTCCGCGTCGTCTCCATCGGCGCGCCCGTCAAAGATCTTCTGACGAATCCCGGCAACGCCAAATGGCAGGATTTCTCCATCGAATTCTGCGGCGGCACCCATTTGGCCAGTTCCGACCAGATCGGCCGATTCGCCATCACCGCCGAGGAATCCGTCAGCAAGGGCATCCGCCGGCTTGTCGCCCTCACCGGCGATGCCGCGACGGCAATCGAATCAGCCGCATCCAAAGTGGACAGCATTATCAATCGCAAAACTGAAGACGCGGATTTGCCCGCAATCATCGCCGAGTTGCAGACGGCCGTCGCCGCTCCGCTTCCGCTGCGGGCCAAGCGCCGCGCCCAGGCCGCGATTCTCGAACTGCAAACCCGCCAACGAGCGATCGAGAAATCAAATCGCGCCCAGTCCGGTGGCGGGGGGGTGGACGCGGTGAAAGTCGCCTCCGATTTGCTCACCCAGGCCACGCCAATCGCCGGCGGGAAGCTGATCATCGGCCAAATCCCCGGCGCAACCGACGACCAACTCCGCTCCGCAATAGACTCTCTCCGAAAGAAATCCCCAACCCACGCCATCCTCCTGGCCACCTCCGACGATCAAAAGGTAACCTTCGTCGCCGCCGTCAGTGACGATGTGGTTGCCAAAGGCCTGAAAGCCGGCGATTGGGTAAAACAAGTCGCCGCCATAACCAGTGGCGGCGGCGGCGGGCGTCCGCAAATGGCCCAGGGCAGCGGCAAAGACCCTTCAAAAATCCCCGCTGCTCTCGATCAAGCCCGAACAATTGCCGCCAAATTCGCATAAAATCGCGAACATCGGCGACCGAAATCCATCCCGGGCCCCCAACTGGCTCTTTCGCCCCTTCTTGACAGGGCCAACGACTATAAATAACGTACTCCTCGCATTACGCGGCGGGAACCATCCCGCCGTGGCTTTTTATCAGCAGACGCCGTTGTAGTTGCCCAAGAATTTGCCCCAGAATTTGCCAGGAGCTCGTCCATGCAGCCGGTCATGAAAATCAGCAAGTCCCGCAAGCGCAAACGTCGCTCGCATCACGCCCTGCGGCCGATTCACTACGTGCGCTGCCCCCAGTGCTCAAAGGCCAAACTGCCTCATTGCGCCTGCGATAACTGCGGCTATGTCAATCCAAAGCTATCGCTGCAGATGGAAACCGAGCAGGCCTAAATCGTCCTTGGCTCTCATTCTGCCCGTCGAAGGAGATTGTCGGTGCGAGTTGCGGTGGATGTGATGGGCGGGGATCATGCACCCGTCGAAATACTGCAGGGATGCTGGCAAGCCGCGCCTTTGCTCGATCCCGAGGATACGGTCTTTCTCGTCGGCGACGAAACCGTCATCCGCCGCGGGATTGATGCCTCCTCTCTGAATTCCCAACAAAAAAAATTATATAAGGTGATCCCGACCACCCAGGTCATCGGCATGGACGATTCGCCCGTCGAAGCGGTCCGCGGCAAACCCGACAGCAGCATCAACGTCATGTGCAAGCTCGCCGCCAAGGGCGAAGCCGACGCCGTCATCTCCGCCGGAAACACCGGCGCCTGCGTCGCCGCCGCCCAGTTGCGCATGCGGCTCCTGCCCGGCGTCAGTCGTCCGGGCATCGCCGTTATGTTGCCGACCTTCCACGGCCCCGTCGTCATCTGCGATGTCGGCGCCAATCCCGAGCCAAAGCCCAGGCATATCGAGCAATACGCCATCATGGCCGCGGAATATGCCAAGGCTGTCTGCGGCCGAAAAGAGCCGCGCGTCGGCCTGCTCAGCATCGGCGAGGAAGACGCCAAGGGAAACACCCTCACCCGCGAATCCCGCAAAATAATGCGCGAGGAGCCGCTGATCAATTTCGTCGGCAACGTCGAGGGGCGGGACCTTTACAACGGCAAGGCCGATGTGCTGGTGTGCGACGGCTTTGTCGGCAACGTNNCGTCCTGAAATTCACCGAAGGCATGGCCGACGGCCTGATGCGCACCATCATCGCCGAGATAAAAGAGGCCGCACCCCAGCTCGTCGAGCAGTTCAACACGATCATGCAGAAGATTTACGCAACCCACGATTGGCAGGAATATGGCGGCGCGCCGCTGCTCGGGGTTGATGGCTACTTCCTGATCTGCCACGGCCGATCCGAAGCACGCGCGATTAAAAATGCCATCCGCGTCGTCAAGCAGCTCACCGAAAGCCGGATCAACGAGAAAATTGTCGAATCCGTCAAGCGAATGATCGATCACGGTGAGGAATAAAAAATTCAACCATTTAGCCGCGACCCAAAGAGGATCGCGTCAGCGATAAACGTTCCAGAACGTGAAAGTCCGATGCAATCCTTCTCAGCCATCATCACCGGATACGGCAGCCAGTTGCCGGAAAAACGGCTCACCAACGACGATCTCGCGAAAATGGTGGATACCAACGACGAATGGATCACCCAGCGCACGGGGATCAAAGAGCGCCGAATTGCCGCCGACGGCGAAACCACCGCCTCCCTCGCCACCGCCGCCGCCCGCAAAGCCATCGCCTCGGCTGGCCTCGAACCCAAAGACATCGAATTGATCATTTGCGCCACGATCACCCCGGAGATGGTATTCCCATCCACCGCCTGTTTCATCGGCGCAGCGCTAGGTCTTTCGGGAACGCCGGCATTCGATATGTCCGCCGCGTGCAGCGGTTTCATCTACGCCTTCGTGACCGGTGCAAACCTCGTCAAAGCGGGGCAGTATAAAAATGTCCTCGTCATCGGAGCCGAAACCCTAAGCCGCATCACCGATTACACCGACCGCTCAAGCTGCATCCTCTTCGGCGACGGCGCAGGCGCGGTGGTGCTGAGCCGCTCCAGCGAGCCGCGCCGGGGCCTGATCTATAGCTCGCTCCACGCCGACGGCTCCGGCGCCGAAGCGATGAAGTGCATCCCCGGCAGCCGCTTCCCCCTCAGTCAGCAGATGATCGCCGATCGCCAGCATTTCATGAAGATCAAGGGTCGCGAGGTCTACAAATTCGCCGTCACCAAATTCGAAGAGCTGATCCACGAAGCCATGCGCGCCTGCGAACTCACCGCCGATCAGGTTTCGCTCATCGTCCCCCATCAGGTCAACAAACGCATCATCGATTCAGCCATGGAAAAGCTCGGCATGTCGCCGGACAAAGCGTTCGTCAATATCGACCGCTATGGCAACACATCGGCGGCCTCCATCCCGATCGCGCTCGATGAAGCCTATCGCGCGAAACGCTTCAAGACCGGCGATGCCGTGATATTCGTCGCCTTCGGCGGCGGACTCACCTGGGCTAACGCGGTCGTGAGAATCTAATTAATGGCCGGAAATCTTTACATCCTCTGCCCGGGCCAGGGCGCTCAGATCGTCGCGATGGGTAAAGCCGCGTTCGACGCATCACCCGCCGCGCGGGAAATATTCCAGACCGCCGGCCGAGTACTCGGCTTCGACCTCTCCGCCGTTTGCTTTGCCGGTCCGCAGGATCGCCTCAACCAAACCGACATCAGCCAGCCGGCCATTTACGTCGCCAGCATCGCCAGCTTCCGTCACGCGATCGAGACCGGCCTATTCGATGCCGCCGCCGTCTCCGCTTACGCCGGTCTAAGCCTTGGCGAATACACGGCCCTCCATCTCGCCGGTGTCTTCAACTTCGAAGAGGGTCTCCGATTGGTCGCCCTTCGCGGCAAATACATGCAGGAAGCCGCCGTCGCCACGCCAAGTTCAATGGTCGCCGTCGTCGGCGCGGATGAGCCCACGGTTCACAAACTCTGCGCCGAGGCCGCCGGCGGAGAAGTCCTGGTCCCCGCGAATTTCAACGCTCCCGGTCAAATCGTCGTCAGCGGCACAACCGCCGCCTGCCAGCGGTTCATCAAAGCCGCCGAGGCCGCGGGCGTCCGCACAGTGCCCCTTGCCGTTGCGGGTGCCTTTCACAGCGCCCTCATGCAAACCGCCGCCGACAAAATGAATCAAGAATTGGCCAAGGTTACCTTCTCCCGCCCGGCCAAAACCGTATACTCTAACGTCACGGCCAAGCCGCATGACGATCCGGATTCCATCAAGCGGCTTCTCGTCGAGCAGATCGTTTCGCCCGTCCGCTGGGATCAGACCATGGCCCTGCTTGCCGCCGGAGAAGCTCGGCTCATCGAACTCTCACCCGGACGAACGCTCGCCGGGCTGGCCAAACGGATCAACCGCCGGCTCGTTGTCGAGAGCCTTGGATAGAAGCTTGCATAGAAGATAGAGGCTCATCATGACGGATAAACGAGTAGCAATTGTCACCGGCGGATCGCGCGGAATCGGAGCGGCCATCGTCCGCCGACTGGCGGATGACAAAATGCACGTCGTCGCCATCGCCCGAAACCTGGAAAAACTCAATCAGGTCTGCTCCGAGATCACGTCCGCCGGCGGCACAGCCGAGGCCCTCGTCTGTGATATCGCCGATTTCAAGGCCCTCGCCGCTGCCGTCGAGGGCGTCGCCGAGCGGCTCGGACGCATCGACGTCCTGGTCAATAACGCCGGCATCGCCAAGGACGGCCTCATCCTCCGCATGGACGATGAAGACTTCGATACCGTCATCGCAACCAATCTCAAAGCTGCGTTCGTAACCATCCGCGCCGCCGCTCGCCCCATGGTGCGAGCCAAGGGTGGCCGGATCATCAATATCAGTTCCGTCTCCGGGGTTGCTGGAAATGCCGGCCAGGCCAACTATTCCGCCAGCAAGGCCGGAATGATCGGCCTCAGCAAGTCCGTCGCCAAGGAGCTGGCCGGGAAGAATATTACCTGTAACGTCGTCGCCCCCGGCTTCATAACCACCGACATGACCGACGTCCTGAACGACCAGATCAAAGAGGGCGTCAAGAACTTCATTCCCCTCAAACGCTTCGGCACACCGCAAGAAGTTGCCTCCGTCGTCAGTTTTTTGGCCGGCAACGATGCCAATTATGTCACCGGACAGGTAATATGCGTGGATGGGGGCATGGTGATGTGAGCAATTTNNCGGTTTGCCCACAGCTATAGTTTTCGCACGATTGGGCCGCGTGGTCCGGATATTTTTCGCATACGGCAGGTGGATATGGAAGACATCGATCAGAAGGTCATTGAAATTGTCAGCGAACAGATGGGCGTCGATAAAAGCGAAGTCACGCGTGAAACGCATTTTATAAACGATCTCAACGCTGATTCGCTCGATACGGTTGAACTCGTCATGGAGTTCGAGGACGAATTTGAATTGTCCATCCCTGACGAAGAGGCGGAGAAGATCCAGACCGTCGGGCAGGCGATCGACTATATCAAAGAACACTCCAGCAAATGAGCAGGCGCCGAGTTGTTTTAACGGGTTTGGGCGTCGTCACGTCTCTCGGTGAATCCGTCGAGGAGATGTGGGACAACCTTTGCGTCGGGAAAAGCGGCATCGGGCCCATCAAACGCTGGGACCCTTCCACGTTTTCCACCCGCTTCGGCGGCGAGTGCACCAACTTCGACCTCGCCAAATACGACGTTTCACGCTACACCACCGAACGTCTCCAACCCAAGCGGTTCGACCGCTTCGGCGCGTTCGGCGTCGCCGCCTCCATCAGTGCCGTCAATGACGCCAACATCGACTTCGAAAAAACCGACCGCTATCGCTGCGGCGTGATCATCGGCAGCGGCATCGGTGGCATCGAAACCCTCGAAGAGCAGAACAAAATCCTCAACACCCGCGGCATGAGCCGGGTCAGCCCGTTCACCGTTCCGCGCCTGATGGTCAATGCCGCCAGCGGAAATGTCTCGATCATCTTTCGCCTATACGGCCCCAATACCGCGGTCGCCACCGCCTGCGCCACCGGCGCAAACGCCATCGGCGACGCCGCCCGATATATCCAGCACGATCAGGCCGATCTCATGATCGCCGGCGGCTCCGAGGCCGCCCTGTGTGCCCTGGGTCTTGGCAGCTTCTGCGCTGCCCGCGCCCTATCCACTCGCAATGATGATCCCCCGCATGCCAGTCGCCCATGGGACAAAGACCGCGACGGATTCGTCATGGGCGAAGGCGCCGGCGTGGTCGTCCTCGAAGAATTTGAACACGCAAAAAAACGCGGCGCAAAGATCTACTGCGAACTGGTCGGCTACGGCATGAGCGCCGANNAACGCCCACGGCACCAGCACCCCGTTGGGCGACCTCGCCGAAGTCCGCGCCATCAAGCATTTCTTCGGCGATCACGCCAAAAAAGTGGCCATCAGCTCCACCAAGAGCGAACTAGGCCATCTCCTCGGCGCCAGCGGCGGCGTCGAAGCCGTCATCAGCGCCCTGGTCATCCAGCGGAATCTCATCCCGCCAACAATCAACCTCGATAACCCAGACGCCGAATGCGACCTCGATTTTGTCCCCCACAAAGCCCGTGAACGCCGCGTCACGGTCGCCATGAGCAACAGCTTTGGCTTCGGCGGCCACAACNNCCGGGTTCGCCGCAATAAAACCACTCCCTCTATTGCCATTCCCCAATAACGGCCGATAATAAAAATTGAGGAACGGATGCCCGTATTACATTCCCCCAATCCCCCCCCGGCTGCCCTGACCGATCACGAGCTCGAACGCATCCTGCGCCTGGAAGTTCCTCTCATCGTCAAACTCGCCGACCGCAAAATGAACGTCAGCGAGGTCATGCGCCTCGGTACCGGCGCGATCATCGAATTCTTCAAAAGCAGCGAGCAGCCCCTCGAATTGCTCGCCAACAACAAGGTCATCGCCATAGGCGAAGCCGTCAAAATCGGCGAAAATTTCGGCCTCCGCATCCGCCAGGTCGGCGACGTGAAACAGGTCGTCCAATCCCTCGGCGGAGAGTAACCCGCCATGCCGGCCGGCGCTTCGCACCGATTCCACAGAATCTTTTGCCTGCTTCTTCTTGCCGCGGGTCTCGCCTATTGGCTCATCGTCTTCAGATCCGATCCCCCGGACCCCGGCAAAATTGTCCAGGCCAGAATTCGACTGCTCGCAATCACCATCGCCTTGGTCGCCGCGCTCGCTCCGTATCTCCGCCTGCGCACAATCGAATTGATCGAATGGACCAACGCAACCCTCTTTTTTAGGCCCATCCGAACGGCTCTTTCCATCGCCATTGTCACCGCCATCTACATTCTGCTTTACGACTGGGCCTCGCGCGAATTGCTCTTCATCCGGCTAAACGATGAGCACGCCTACATGATCCAGGCGCGGATGATGACGCACGGCCGGCTCTGGATGCCGCCATATCCTCCGGCCATCACACCATTTTTCGACGCCCTCGCCCTGGTCGGCGATCGTGTTTACGCCGCCATGTATTTCCCCGGCACCGCACTGGCGATGGTCCCATTCGTTTGGCTGAATCTTCCCTTTTGGCTGATGCCGCTGCTGGCCGCGTCCCTCGCCGCCGGACTCCTTTATCTCCTGATCGCCGATCTGTTCGATCCGTTTCGCGGCCTCCTCGGCGTGCTGATGCTGATATCACTTGCGAGCTTTCGCGATGTCTCCCATTTTCTTCTGTCGGAAGCGCCATTCCTCGCAACAGAACTTGTCTGTCTCCTGGCATGGATCAAATTTCGGCGGCAACTGAATTTAGGGTGGGCGCTCCTGATCGGCATCACCGCGGGATTTGCCGCCATCACCCGGCCCCTCGACGCCGTCTGCGTCGCCGTGCCGGTGGGCTTGGCAATCATCTGGCAACTTCGTCGCCAGCCACGCCCGCTCCTGCAAGCGTCATCCGCAATCATGCTGGGCGCGCTCCCATTTATTCTCCTGCTCCTCATCCAAAGCAAAGGCATCACCGGCCACTGGGGCACGCTGGCCGAAAGCTATTACAACCAGCAGAATTTCCCCGCCTCCCCGCTCGGCTTTCACGATGTCTCTTCCTACCAGATTCCCCAAAATACGAACGCAATAAAGCGCCAATGGCTTCACGACTGGATCTTGCCCAAATATGCGCAATACACGCCGACGATCGCCCTGCAAACCTGGTATCGCGGCCGCCTCCGCGTCACGCTGGAGCGTTCCCTCCCCGATCCCATCCTGGCGATCCTCTTGCCCCTCTCCCTGCTTTGTCTCGCCGAAATCCGCAGGCTGGTCATGGCCGCGATCCTCGTACTGTTCCTCTTCAGCTACGCGTTTTATCTCTTTTTCCTGGATCACTACGTCGTCGCGATCATGCCGTCGATGATTTGCCTGGTTTTGATGTCATTAGCGGCAATCCAGAAAAATTGGCCCCACGCCAAACGGCTGAATACGTTTGTCCCGCTCTGCGTCTTTACACTTTCGCTGGCGACGCTTTGGCCTCTGAAGCCAATTCCTCCTGTCTCGCCGTCCGATGCCGCCGATCAGCGGCCGGCCAACGCCTTACTGGCCCATCTCCCCAAAATGCCCGCAGTCGTTCTCTTCCGATTCGATCCAAGCGTCGCCTCAGCCCACGATGACCCCGTCTACAACGACACCGTGGCGTGGCCCGACGACGCCCAGGTCATCCGCGCCCGAGACCTCGGGCCGGAACAAAACCGCGCCATCTATCGCTATTACGCCCAGCGGCAGCCCAACCGCTTTTTTTACGTTTACGATCCCCAACTCCGCGCCGCCGGCAAAAATCCCCTCAGCCCGCCCCTCGGCACCGCCGCCGAACTCGCCAAAACTCAACCCTGATCATCAGGGAAACAACCCCTTCAACCGGCACGCCTCCGCCACCCGGCTGATCGCAATCGTGTACGCCGCCGTGCGGTAGTCGCAATCCGCCTCGTCCGCCTTGGCATTCACCGCCGCAAATGCCCGGTCCATAATTTTCTGCAATTCGTTATTCACTTCCTCCGCCGACCAGAAAAAGTTCTGCAATCCCTGCACCCATTCGAAATAACTGACGGTCACTCCTCCCGCGTTGGCCAGAATATCCGGCAAAACCGTCACGCCATTGTCCCGCAGAATCTCATCCGCATCCGGCGTCGTCGGCCCATTCGCCGCCTCTACCACAATCCGCGCCTTGATATGCGGCGCAACCTCCGCCGTCACGGTGCTCTCCATCGCCGCCGGAATCAGAATATCGCAATCGCACGTCAGGAGTTCCTCGTTGGTGATCGCATCGCCATGCGGATAATCAACGAGGTCGCCGCGCTCGCGGTAATACAATCCCGCCGCCGCGACATCGATTCCATTCTCATCAAATATCCCGCTTTTCCGCTCGGTAATTCCGATGATGGTTGCCCCCATCTCATCAAGCAACTGAGCCGCGTGAAACCCGACATTGCCAAATCCCTGTATGGCGATCCGCGTGTTTTCCAAAGGTTTATGTTGCGTAGCCAAAAACGCCCTCAGCACATACATCACGCCGCGACCGGTCGCCTCCTCGCGACCGACCGATCCCCCCAGATGCACCGGCTTGCCCGTCACCACCCCCAGCTCCTGATGTCCCACCATCATGCTGTACGTATCCAGCACCCATGACATCACCTGCGCATCCGTCCCCGCATCCGGAGCGGGAATATCATGCGCCGGCCCGATGATCGGCAAAATCTCGCTCGTGTATCGCCGCGTCAATCGCTCCTTTTCCCCAAACGACAACTTCTTAGGATCGCAAACCACCCCGCCCTTGGCTCCCCCAAATGGCAAATCCACCAGCGCGTTCTTCCAAGTCTGCAGCATCGCCAGCGCCATCACCTCATCACGGTTCACCGACACGTCAAATCGAATTCCCCCTTTGAATGGCCCGCGAGCATTATTGTGCTGCGCCCGATACCCCGTAAAAACCTGGATTTTCCCATCATCCATTTTCACCGGACATGAAACCGCCAGCACCCGCTTGGGCGAAGCCAGCACTTCGCGCCAAATTGGATCGAGATTCATCGTCTGGTACACGCGATCGAAATACTGATGCGCGTGCTGCCAGAACTCCGCATGACTAGACTTCGCCCGAAGAAGATCAGTATTTTCCATAACCCCATTCTACAGTTAGCGGCGGTGCGCAGCACCGCGGGTTCACCTCGACTGCCGGCGAATCGTCATATCAAAATTCTTAACCATCGACCGGTACATCGACCAGATCCCCAGCGCATACAGCGCCAGCGCCACCAAGCACACCACAAACGCGACCACGCGCGCCCCGCCCGGATCGCTGGCGGTCCGACCAAACGCCGATCCAGCAAATTGTTGCGGATCAATCAAAATCGTCAAAAGCGTAAACGGGCTGAAAGTCCCCACGCCCACGGCCAATTCACCCGTTATCCCGCTTTTGTCCAAAATCGAAAACCCACACCACCCCATCGCCGCGCACGCCCCGACGATAATCCCCACGCTGCTCATTACCGCCCGCACCGTCGTCCGGCAGCGGAGCGACATCTGCATCCCGAGTATCGCCGCAAACGCGCAAACAATGATCAGCATCGCCGGCATCATGATCAGCGCTTCAGGAAATACGATCCATTGAAAGTTGTTGTCCCGCCCCGCCAGCCAGCGGATCAGATCATGTGCGATAAACAAAAACGCACTGACCACCGGCACCGCCACCAGCGGCAGCACAAACGCCACCAATCCCCGCAGTTTCCCCCAGATGTAATACCGGCTGGTGATCGGCGTCGTCAGCAGCAGGTCCAGCGTCCCATCTTCCTTCTCGCGCGTCACCGTGCTCGCCGCCGCGTTGGCGACGATCAATAGGATCACGCTGAATTCCACAATCGTCAGCCCCAGCAGCCACCTCCGCGCCTCCTCCGACATCAGTCTCCTCGGATATTCCCCCAGATCAATCGTGGTAATCGATCCAGTCGCGTCCTGCGTCAGATTATTCACCGCGTATTTGCCGTAAAGATCGTTCATGTTCGCGGGACCGCCTTCGATCGTCACCTCCGCCCCATTCACCACCGGCATTTCAGACTGGCCGCTCCCTTCCACATACAGCGTGTTCTTCGCCGGATCGAAGCTGTGATCGATGAACTCTTTCGGCGTGACCTCCGTGCTGTGCATCACCAGCAGCACAATCGCCGCCGTCAATCCGATCACGATAAACCCATACCGCAGAAAGGTGGCCCGCGCTGCCGAGGCCTTCGTCTTCGCCTCCCGCCACGCGATCGGATTTTGCCACACCACGCGCGGCTTGCGTGTCCGGTCCCCTTTGCTCAGCTTCAGTTTTTGCAGGATCCATCCCCGAAAGCTCGTCGTCGATTGCGCCAGCCGACGCAATAAAACGATCGATGGCGCCATCATCGCCACGCTCAAAAAGAGCATGAACGAAACATAAAACGTCGCCGGGTTCGTCCAAAACCATCCGAACGGCCAAGCCTGATATTCCGCCGGCAAATCCGCCAGGTTCGGCGGCATATACGTCTTGTCGCCAAAAATCACCTGCAGCGCCAAAAACGGGTTCAGCGACGTCAGCCAACTCGTGGACGTCTGCACTCTGTTGCCCGATGCGTCCGTAAAGGTGAGATGGAAAAATTCGACCCGATCCAACAGATAAAGCCCCACCAGATAGATTACAATGAACAGGTAAAAACTGAACATCGTCCGCCGCGTGCCGATCTTAAATGTTGCGATCGTCATCGCCATCGCGCCGGTGACCATCGCGGTGCTGGCCGCGATCAGAAAGCTATAAACAATGCTTTTGATCGCAACCCCGCCGAAAATCTGCGTGATCGCGAAAATCGGAATCCCGCTCACCAGCAGCGCCACGACAAAAAACACCCGGCTCAGCAGCGACCCCAGCACGATCTGTCCATTCGTCAGCGGCGTGGCAAGCAGAATGTCATACGTCTGACTATCCTTCTCCTGTGTAATAGCCCCGGCGGTAAAAATCGGCGACAGCAGCGCCACCAGCCCCAGTTGCAGATACGACATGCCCTTGAAAAGAGTCGCCGAATCCTTCGCCAATGCCCGAAGATCGCCCGTATTCGTCTCAGTCCCGCTCGTCCCCAGCACATACAGCACGACGATGATCAGCAGCCCCAGATATCCGCAGCGGATGATCAGATCCCGCCGCTTTTTCCCCGCGGCCTCCACCACTCGGCGTAGGATCGGATTCCCCGGAATCAGCCGCCAAAGATAATCCGCGATCCCAAGCAAATGTCACCCGACCAAAGGACGTTGCTGCCCACCCAAAATTGCAGGAAGTGCCGTGCCGCGATTCATTGCACCATCCCCTTGGTCAATCGCATAAACGCCGTCTCCAGGTTCACTTCTTCCTCTTTCAGCAGATTGATCTGAAACCCCGCCGAGAGAAGTTGGGTCGGGATAAAACTAAAATCCTGCACGCCGGTTTTGAGCGCCACCTGGATAAATCCGCCATTCGGCGAAGCCGATTCCACATCCGGATGTTGCGACAAAAGTGCCGCCGCCTGCTCCGGCGCTCGCACCACGCCGACATTCACAATCGTCCCCACCCGCGCCCGCTTCAAGATATCCGCCACCGGCCCGCTATAAAGCAATTCCCCCTGCTCGATGATGCCGATGGTATTACACAAATCCGCCAACTCCGGCAGGATATGCGACGAGATCACAATCGTCTTTCCCATCCGCCGCAACTCTTTCAGCAACTCCCGCATCTCAATACGCGCCCGCGGATCCAGGTTTCCCGCCGGCTCATCCAGCAAAAGCACTTTCGGATCATGCACCAAAACCCGAGCGATCGACAATCGCTGCTTCATCCCGCGAGATAACCCGTCCACGGCCGCATCCCGTTTGAATCCCAAATCCGTCAGTTCCAGCACATCTCCGACAATCTTCGTCCGCTGCGCCCCGTTGATGTTGTAAGCCGCCGCGAAGAATTCCAGATATTCCTGCACCACCATGTCTTCATACGCGCCGAAATAATCCGGCACAAAACCAATCAATGGCCGAATCGATCGCGACTGATACCCCACCACATAATCACAAACCCGCGCCTCCCCCCACGTCGGCTGAAGCAGCGTCGCCAATATTTTAATCGTGGTAGTCTTCCCCGCCCCGTTCGGCCCGATGAATCCAAAGCAATCCCCCTCGTTGATCTCCAGATTCAGATTCGATAGCGCCACCAGCGTCCCATACCGCTTGGTCAGATTGACCGTCTTAATCACCGCGCCCATGCAAACACTCATTTCCCATCAGGCTTCGTCGAAGGCTCACCATACACCGCCGACCGATCCAGTGGCAGCACAAACTGGTAAATCGTCGTCCCATCCCCATTCACCGGCGAATCCCCAACCGTCAGCGGCACCGGCAGGGGGGATCGCGTCACATCATCGTTCACCATCCCGCGCGCACAAATCACCAGCCCGCCCGCGCTCAGCGCCGGCGACAAATCCAAATCCCNNGCCCCACGCCGGTACAACTCATATCGATTCGAATGCGACCCGGAAGGCCATGGCGGCAACTGATCGAACAGCGTCAGCATCGGCAACGCATAATCCAAATCGCCGATCACCGCATCTTCCTTGCCTCGCCAATACCGGCTCCAGGAATCCACCAGCGTTATTTGGCCCCCCATCACCCCCCAGGCCGTATCTTTGCCCATCGGCTGCCGCCCCTTGTCCAGGTCTTCCAGATTCATGTCGTTCCGCGACGCCATCAACTCGTCCAGCTTCAGAGAATCATCCTTTCCCCAACTGTCCACATAAATAATNNACCTGCTGCTTGAACGCAAGGAACACATGATACAAATCATACCCCGTATGATTCACCAGCGTCCCCACAAGCTTATTGCTCGCATCCAGCTTTACCGCATCCCCATCCACATCAATCGTCCCCTTGATCTCTCCCACCCAGTGCGCCTGAAAATCCTTCGACGAACTGCGATACGGAATCGACACCGACACCGGATCCGATTCCGAATCGTCGCGCACCGGAATCTGATATTCCAGGTACGCCCCCTGATCGTCGCTGTTGTCGGCATACTGCGGATGAAGGCTGAATGGCGTCAGATAACTCACCTCATGCGGGGCCGTCTCTCCGAGTCCAATCGTCTCCGTCCCATCCTGCGGGATATACAATCCAAATCGGCTGTCGATCACCCCATCGGTCTCGCCGGCCGCGTAGCGCACGACGCTCAGGTGATGCAATTTCGGCGCCCCACGCACCACGGTTTTCACTAGAAGCGCCGTCAACCCCGTCGCCGCGATGGCCGTCAATCCAAATAAAAACCAGCTCAGATGAGCCTGTTTCCGCCAGGCCAGGAAAAAATAAATCCCCGGCCCCGCTATGATCCAGTACAAAACGAATGACACGCAAGCGATCGAAATCAGTGCCGCCGCCGTATGCGTCAATTCCAACCCCCTCAGCAGCGGCTTGCTANNAATCCCGTCCGCCCCTCCCCACAAATCCTCCATGCCTTCCTGCGGCTTGTAATCCTCAGCCACGGTTTTCGGATTATTCCAGTCGAACACCTGATCCCACACATATCGCCAGCCGGCGTGTGCCTTTTGCGTCAATTCCGGATTCCCCAAATCCTGCGCCACCCAAGTCACCGCTCCCAAACCCACCCCACGCCGCGCCAGCCACGGCGTGAACGAAACCTTCCCCCCATCCGTCCACCGCAACCATTGATCCACCTTCGCCCCAGCCAGCGCCGTCGCGCGTCCAACCTTGAACGTCCCCAGATTCGCCGGCCAACTCGCCTGCTCCGCCGTCGGATGGGCGAGCTGTTGTAACGGCTCCAGGTCGGTCCGGTCCACCGTTGGAATCGTCCACTCCCCATTTACCTGCGCCCCAACCGGCAGAATCTCCTCAAATGGCTTGATCTTAAACGCCTCCGCCGGCTGGCAAACCACCAGGTTTCCCCCCTGATGCACCCATTGCAGAATCGCCTCGAGTGAAGGCGTGTGAGTCCCCGACACCAGAAAATTCGCGTCCGCGTCCATCCAGACAATCGCGTCCACACCCTCATACCCAATCACGTTCGACGGCAAATCACGCGGCGAAACCGTCACCGCATCCACATCCTCCAGCACCCCTTTCTGCGTCGAATAATCCGAAATCTCCGGCTTGTCCGTCCCATCCGTCACAAACAAAATCAGCTTCCGGCTTCGCATCGTATCGCCCGGCGGACGCACCGGATCGAGGTTCAAAATCGTCGAAGTCAGCGGCAGCGTCGAAAGCTGCTTGCCATCCTTGTCGCACAAAAAAACCTTCAACTGCCCATTGAGCGTGTTGAGCGTAGTCGTCAGGTCCGTCGCATCCGGCAATCCGCCGTCCGTCGGCTTGGGTTTGAAGAAAACCCAATAGTTTTCCGTCGTGGCGGGCTTCCCATCGATATTTCCCCCAAGCGTTTCCAGCTGCGTGTAAGTCACCCGGTCCCGGTTCAAATCTTCCTGAACGATCTGAATCTGATAGGTCTGAGAATCCGCGCTCTGACTGGTAAGCTGCACCAGCATCGGCGTCCAGCAATCCGGCCGGTAGTGATTGTTAAACCCAATGGTAAGAACCTGCCCCCGGGCCTGAGCCAATGCCATCGCCGGCATAGCCAAAACCAGGAACCCCACCATGAGAAAACGCATCAGTAGGAAATGTATGCAAGCCGTCGAGACCCGTCAATTCGGAAGGCTTGGACAATGACATTCCCGCTGTTTATCCGCTATGATTCCGCTAGTCGTTCGTTTCGGAAGAGCCAACTATGCCCGCTGAATCAAACCCCGCCGCGCCGCCGCGCCGCCTTTATCTCGATAACGCCGCCACCAGTTTCCCCAAGCCGACGCAGGTAACCGAAGCCATGGTCCGCTACGCCACCCAAATCGGCGCCAGCGCCGGCCGCGGAGCCTATCGCGAAGCCGTCGAGACCGGTGAACTCCTCAGCGAATGCCGCCGTCGCCTTAACAAACTGTTCAACGGCCAGCGAAGCGAGCATTTCATCTTCACCCTCAATTGCTCGGATGCTCTCAATCTCGCGATCAAAGGTCTCATCGACCCCGCCCACAAAGCTCACGCCATATGCACCCAGGTCGATCACAACTCCATCCTTCGCCCGCTCAATGCGCTTGTAGATGCCGGCCTGGTCGAACAAACACGAATCGCCGTCGATCCCGCAAACGGCCTCGTCGATCCCGATGACATCGCCCGCGCCATCCGGCCCGACACCCGCTTCATCGCCATCACCCACGCCAGCAACGTCACCGGCTCCGTCCAGCCCATCCGAGCAATCGGCAAGATCGCCCGCAGTCACGGCATCCCGTTCATCGTGGACATCGCCCAATCCGCCGGGCATGTCCCCATCGACGTGCAGGCCGACAGCATTGATCTCCTCGCCGCACCCGGCCACAAAGGCCTCCTCGGCCCGCTCGGCACCGGATTCCTCTATATCCGCCCCGGCCTCGAAAAAATGCTCCGACCCATCCGCGAAGGTGGCACCGGCTCCGCCAGCGAGAGCGACCATCAGCCCGATTTCCTCCCCGACAAATACGAACCGGGCAGCCACAATGCCATCGGGATTATCGGACTCTCCGAAGGCGTCCAATGGGTCTTGTCAAAAGGCCTCGAAAATCTCGCCGCCCGCGACGCCGAACTCTGCGGCACCTTCCTCGATGGAATCAGCGACGTGCCGGGCCTCTCTTACTACGGCCCGCGCGGCGTTAAAAATCGCGTCGGCGTCTTCTCCGTAAAAGTGGAAACCCTCGACCCCCACGAACTCGCCATCATCCTCGAATCAAATTATGGAATCCTCACCCGCTCTGGAATCCATTGTGCCCCGCTGATTCACCAGGCGATCGGCACAGCCGCTTCCGGCGGAACGACCAGACTTAGTTTTGGTCCATTTTTAACAGGACAAGATGTGAATTTCGCCGCCGACGCATTGGCGGACATCGCCGCGACCGTGCAGCAGCACCAACCCTCCAGGCGGGGCGTTCAGCAAATCACTTCGTAAGCGATGGGATAAGGAATCAAATCCGGCCGAACCAGATGCAGCCGGCGCAGACGCACTTCAATGCGCCGATACGCAACTTGCTGCGGCACAATTTTCGGAGCAACCCCTGCGTCATTTGCACACAGCCCGCTTGGAAGAGCCGTTACGCAAACAAGCAATGCCGACGAAACCAATCGACGAATGATGCGGGCCATGTTTTGTTCCAGTAAGCAACGAGCGAGACAAGCATTACGCGGAAATGTTTGTCCGCATCTAACCTAACCCTTTGGCCCGGCCACTCCAACAAAAAAATCGCTTCACAACACCCGCCCACGTGAAACCCTGGCAAGACAGGTAAAGCCTGCCGCCCGTCCGGGAGATTACTCATTTTCCAATTGGATTTAACGGTGGATCAGGCCGCTGTTTCAGCCCGCCGGGCGGCTTCTGCCTGGCTCATTCGCGCGACAATGGCCGCTCGTACAAAAGGCTCAGCCGCCGACCATATCTTCTGCGTGATGGATAACATTCGCACCAACCGCCCCGGACGACGCTCAACCGGAGCAGCAGCCTGTGGCTGGCGCATTTCCACCGGCTCCTCATTCGTCCCAATCACCCGCGTAACCGCAAACCCTGCCGCGACAGCCGCTGCAACCGTCGCCAGCGGATGCGCCCGCGCCCAGATGCGCGGATCCGCGATCTCAATGGCATCGTGCTTCAGGTCATGGATCGCCACGCGCATCCCCGTCTTGGCCCGCTGGCATTGATTCTCAAGATATTCACGCTCACCCATGGCGGTCTCCATTGCGTGCGGGTTGGTCTGCGTCACGCAGTTCCGCTGCGTCGCGCCCAAACTGCTCGCGTTCTTTCTGCCGCATCGCTTCGTACTTTGCCATCGACTTCAAATGCGACTGCCGAATCAGATACCAAACCGCGCCATATCCTCCACCCGCCACCACCAAGATCAGCATCGCACCGGTGGCCAATTCGCCGGCCCAGCGATGGCCGAACAGCACGGAGAGCCCATCGCAAACCCCCTCGCACAGCAGCGCCACAGCCGTGATGATCGCCCCGGCCCCGGCCAGCACCGCGATCGCGATCCAACTCGCGATAAAGATGCGACGTTTAACCGCGAACTTCAGCGTGTCGATCCGCGCCGAAATATAGTAGAGAAAATAATCGATCAACTCCGAGATGCGCTGGCGCATATCACCCAGCGGATCGAGGGGCGATGAATCTCCTGCGGACTGCTCAGCAGCCCGATCTTCAGATCTCTCGGAACTTCTCGGCTCGCTCACATCGCCTTTCTACCGCTCAGCGGCTCGGGCCGCCTACCGGCGACGCCACAGCAATCCAAGAATCACACCCACGCCCGCCGCCATCAGCAGCGCCTGCACCGGCTTGGCCTTGATGTAACTCTCCACGCTGTCTTCCCACTCTTCCGCTTTTTCACGGCCCTGATCGACGTAATCCGAAGCCTTGCTGCGCAAATTCTCGTACTGCTCCCGCGCAGCTTTCCCAACCTGTCCGCCCATCGCGCGGACATCTTCCACAACGTCGGCAGCCTTGTTCTTCAATTCCTCTGCCGCCGAACCATGTCCATCCGAACCCTGTGAATGACCATGTGATTGACTCGTATGCGCCATATGACGCTCCTTTCAAAATGTCAGATTCTCAATTTCGTAAAGCAACTTTATCTGCGACTAAAGCATACGGCGCAGCAAGCCTCCGGTTAACGCACAAAATCTCGCCGCCTCGCCGGAAACCCAAATCGCTCGGAGCCGATCAATAGCCATTCTAAGCTGAATTTAACGATGTGTCTCAAGAATTCGCTGAATCACAGCCGAAGTGCTCTTACCATCCACCAGCGGCGCCAGCGCCACCCGCCCCCCATACGATTCCACCAAATCCCAGCCCACCACCTTCTCTTTCGGATAATCCGCCCCCTTCACAAGCACATCCGGCCGGATCTTCTCGATCAGCGTCAGTGGCGTATCCTCATCAAATTTCACAAGATAATTAATGCTCTCCAACTCTTCCAAAACCCCCAGTCGATCCGCCTCCGTGATAATCGGCCGCTTGTCCCCCTTAAGCCGGCGAATCCCCTCATCCGTATTCACGCCGACCACCAGCAAATCTCCCTGCCGCCGCGCAAATTGAAAGTACTTGATATGTCCCAGGTGAATCAGATCAAAGCACCCGTTGGTGAAAACAATCCGCTTTCCGCTGGAGCGATGCACATTCAGCTCCAGGGCAAGATCATCCAGCGTCCTCACCTTGCCGGGATGATCGTGCGATTCCGCCTGCAACTCCGCGACAATCTCCGCGCGTGTGATCGGCACAGTCCCAAATCGTTCCACTTCCAATCCCGCCGCCACGTTCCCCAGCGCCACTGATTCTGCCCAATCCGCCCCGGCCGCGCGCGCCGCGGTAATCATCGCCAGCACCATGTCCCCAGCCCCGGTCGCATCAAACACCTGCCGCGGCCGCGCATGCTTCAGCCACCGTCTCTCCCCCTCGCGCGTCGCCAAATACGCTCCCTGCTTATCCAGCGTAAGAATCGCCGCATCCAGATTCAGCTGCTTCAGCACCTTTTCCGCCGCCGGCTGAAAATCGCTCGGAGATTCAATCGGAATCCCCGCCGCTCGCGCCGCCTCGGATCGGTTCAGCTTCAGTGCCGTCGCCCCCGAATATTTCGAGTAATCCGCAATCGCCGCCGGATCAACCAGCACCGGAACCCCGCGCTTCTTCGCCGCCGCGATCACCGCCCGGCAAACCCCCGGCGTAACCGCGCCCTTATTGTAATCCTCAATGCAAACCACATCGCAATTCCCAATCGCCTGCTCCACATGCGAAAGAATCTTCGCCGCCAGCGCCTCCGAGCAGGCCTGGATATTCTCATAATCCAGCCGCATAAGCTGCTGCGAATGCCGATGCTGTGCCGCACCCACTAGTCGCAGCTTGCAAGTGGTGGGGCGGTCATCCGCCACCACCAGCAAACTCGGATCGATATTCGCCTTCTGCATCAGCCGCCGCACGTCCTCCGCCGCCGGATCATTTCCCACGAGCCCAATGGCCCGCACCTTCGCACCAAGCGTCGCCAACATCGAAGCCACATTCGCGGCCCCGCCCAGGCGAAGCTCTTCATGCTGATAATGAAGCACCATCACCGGCGCTTCCGGCGAGACGCGCTCGGCGTTGCCATACAAATATTTGTCCAGCATCATGTCGCCCACAAGAAGCAAATTGCTGGCCGGAAGCGATTGAATGATCTGAATCAGCCGACGGTGCATGACATGATGTTACAAAGAACCCAATAGATCGGCTATAATCAGCACCCATGAGCACCACCGAACTACGCCGCGAAATCAAAAAAACGGTCGATAAGCTTCCGCCAAAGCAGTTGGAATCTTTGGTGGACTATGTTCATTTTCTCAATCGGCCAACCATCGCACAGCGAATTACAGCCGCGGAGAAGTCGTTTGCTTCTGGCAAAGCCGTGAATTGGCGCAAAGCGCGATCGGATGTTTGGGATTGACTATTCGAGCCGCGAAATATTTACGCCGAGGAGTATTAGCGTTTTGCGGACATCGAGCCATTTTGGATATTTCCCCCTAAAACGCGCGTAGAGGGTACAATCTCAATCACCAGTTACGCATGTGGCGTCGCCGGCAAGACAGCGTCATCTGTTAGCCTATCTTCGAGGTGCTCCATGATAATTGTCGTCGGTCTCCTCGTTGCTTCAGTTATATTCTGCCTCTCGCAGTTCATACATTTGATGCGGCGAGGAGATGATGAGTTTCCGGGACGGTTCGATAAACCAATCTGGGCGGCGGCCATTATTTTTGGCACCGTTTTGGGTGCCTTCGCCTATTGGCTCTCAAAACCGCGCGAAGCCCCCGAATCAAGTGCGTCGCTCGAAAGTGAGTTTGCATCTGCGATAAAGAAACGTCCGGCGGGCTCCGGCGGGTCCACTAATGCGGGCTAAACGCCGTTGGAAACAGCGGTGCGAACGAAGTGCAGAATTCCACTTCGGGACAACCTCGGTAGGTCCATTTGGGGAACTGGCGTCTTCAAATTCAAAGCCTGCCGTATCCCATTCAACAGCTGATTTGAACTAAGCCCCGCCGGCCGAATCACCGTCACCGGCAGCGCAACCATCGACGCCCGACCCTCCGGAAATACATCCAGCACAACCTGACATTTGGAAACGCTCATCCGCAATTCACCGGCATCACCAATCACCCCCATCGCGCAATCCTTGAATTCCGCAATCTCTCTCCATCCACTCCCAAACAGATTGATCGAAATCCCGTGCCGCATAACCAATCGGCAAATCCCCTGCTGATACCCCGGCACGATCAACCTCTCCATAAACAAATTTCGATCAAACCCCTCATCCGCAATATTAAATCGCTCCATCCGCGACTGAAGATATTTCCGCGCATCCTCCCCCAGGCTCAGCGGATCGTTCGACAATTCATCTTCAATCATCTCCCAAAGCAGCATCTGGCTCGAAAAATCCTTCACCCGCTGCGGCACCTCAATCACGCACGTGTCCGCCAACACGCCAACCACACCCGCCAATCTCGAAGCCGCCGCCGCAATCCGCGGCCAAGCAGCAATCCCAACCCGCTCCGACGCCCAACCCGCTTTCATCGCCGGCTCAAGCCACCGGGCATCAGCCAGTATCAGCGCGTCATCTGATCCCAGATTCATCGGCGAAATAATCCGCCCGCTCGTCAGCCAGGTAATCCAAGCCGTGCGCGACGAAACAATCCCCGGCAAATCACTGCGAAACAGATCGGCCGCGACGATCACATCCGCTTCCGCGGCCGCCTCCGCCAGCGCCAGCGGCGAAGCCGTCAACGGATGATCCGGATCGAATGCCACAAACGAAGGATCAGCATCATCGCTCAATAGCCCCGCCCGCAATGCGACATTCGAGAGATCCCCAAGATTAAATTGCGACCCGGCCAGCACCAACACCCGCCCATTCCGCACCCGCTTTTCCGCCCGCCCCAGCACACCCGGCAATCGCTCGCTCCGCCGCACCGTCTCCCGCGAGATAACGGCCTGCGCATCCTCCGTCAGCAAATTCATGTCCGCGTCTTCCAGCAGCGCCGTCCGAATAAATTGCTGCGGCAACGGCATCCCCGGATACCGCTCAAAGAGCCGCGTAAGCTGATCCGCCCAATCCGCGCCGCTGACAAAGAAAAGCCGCGACGCCCCGATCTCTTCCGAGAAATCATCACACCGCAAAATCATCCGCAACGATTCCACCTCCGGCACCAGCGCGATGATCGCCTGCCCCGCCCGCAATTTCTCATAACAAGCCCGAAGCTGCCCGGCATGAGTCGGAAGCAAAAAGCACCCGACATTCCCTTTGAGTTCCAGCAACTTCAGCAATTCCCGCCCCGTCCGCAGCGGCACCGAACATCCGGACCACCAACCCTCCAAATTCCGCGCCGTCAAATACCCATCCCGCCCGAAAACCCACTCCACATCCGCAGGCTCCGCCCCAACAATCTCCACCCACTCCGATCCCATCGCCGCCAAGTTCGCGCGAAGATTCCCCGCCGCCAAACGATCCGCGGCAGTGGCAACGCTTGAAGCTGGGGAAATAGCCGTATCCATCGTCAGATTTATGAGTTATCGGACATTGGTACCCCAGAAGTTGAGGGGATGTGATACAGCAGAAATGCCGAATGCCGATTGCCAAGTGCCGAATGAAAGCCAAGGACACCTGCTTTTACATTCGGCACTTGGCAATCGGC
>PMAK01000115.1 GCA_003153655.1 Phycisphaerales bacterium | reverse complement strand
GTGTCCTAGGCCTCTAGACGACGGGGCCTTTTATTCGTGAATCCAGCGGATGCCTAGGAGCGGGCACAATATGCAGATGTGACGCCCATCGTCAACGATTCGGGGGGGTGATACCATCCCTACCCATGCTCCACTACTTCAAATTCCGTCAGGACCTCTTCGGACCCCAACCGGCCAAAGATGTTTACGTAAAACGCCCCGCCGGTCGCGGCTTGCCCGAGGAATGTCCGCCGATTCGAGCGGCCAATGCCCTCGGGTTTGATCTGCTCGCGAATTTTGACGTCACCTGCGTCCAACATCGCGGCAATTGGAGCGTGCAGAAAGATGTCGTCATCGAAAGCGATTTTAATTTTTCCCGAACGGAAGAATCCGACGGCAAGCCGCTGGCTCAGCAATATGCCTGGTTCTGGGAAAAGGGGCAGAAGCTCCCGCATCCCATCAGCGATCATGTCTATGCGAAGATCAACAACCAAGTGAAGGTCAGTTCATTTCTGTTTTTGAAAACCGACCCGAACGAATTGCTCTTCATGACCGATGTCCCAAACCAGTGGCGGCCGTTTCGCGCGATGTCCGCCGTTATCGAAACCGACTGGTATCCCGCCAGCTATCCCTGGCATGTCGTCTTGGAACTCGACCGGCGAGAAAAACGGATCAAGATCAGCAAGGGCGATCCGATCTGCCGAATCATTCCCGTGCGGCGGGAAACATATTTTGCGGGTGNNTCGACGAATTCTTCGACCGCGGACAGAAATGGCTCGCAACGCACGGCCAATCGCACGGCGAAGGCGTCATGGATATCACCCACACCTACGTTCGCCAGCAGATTCGGCCGAAGTTTGTGCTGATGACTTGAAGGCATAAACCGATTAAAATGATTGAATCCTAATGGCAATGAGGACGGCATGAGCGAATTGGCGATGGAAGCGCCCAAGGTTTTGCCGGAAACATCGCGGCGCGGGCCGTGGAGCGTCGCATCGCTGGTCGGGTTTGCCTGCGGGATTTTTCTCGTCGTTCCGTTTGTCGCGGGAATCGCCGCAATCGTGCTCGGCGTGATGGGTTTGCGCGAAACGCGCGAGCCAATCGTCCGAGGCAGGCGCCTGGCGATCGCCGCGATTGTGCTGGGGCTGGTGAATCTTGTCGGCTGGAGCGGGTACGCGGAGTTCATCAGCAGGATCAGCGGCCCGGGACGGAACGTGGCCCACCGATTTGTGACAGATCTCAATACAGACAATATGACTGAAGCTGCAAGAGACTGCACCGAGAACATCGGCGAGACAAGATTGCAGGCGGCGGCCGACCAACTCAAAAAATGGGGCGGAGCCAAGGGCGTGGCTGTATTGAATATCGACAGCAATACACTGAACAGGGCTACGACGGGTTCGGTTCGCGGGTCGATCCATACCCCTGCGGGGGAACGTTCATTTCAATTGCAGACCGTCGGGCAGAATGGGGTTTGGAAGGTCACCGATTTTTCGTTGCAATAAACATCGACAATTCAAGTTCGCAGTGTGGCGCTTAGCTGCTGCTTTGCCGCTTCGACGGCTTTCTGCACGGATGCCTCAACCTGTTCGCTGGTCAGCGTGGCCGAAGGTGAGCGGAATACCAGCGTGATCGTGACGCTTTTGCTACCGGCGTCGAGCGGCTTGCCGCGATAGGTCGTCACGAAATCGATCGATTCCAGAAATTCGAGGTTCAGCGTCCGAACCAGCGATTCTATTTTTTCGAAGCGGAGACTTTCCGGAACGATGAGGGATATATCACGCCGGACAGCGGGGAAGCGCGCCAGCGGGCGGAGTTGCGGAACGTGACGGCTGCCCGTCAGAAGCGGGGAAAGCTGCAATTNNAATAGTTTGTCGGCGACGCCGCGGTCGATCTGCCCGAGGAAGCCGATGCTCTCATCACCCCAAACGACGCGGCCGACGGCGCCTTTGGCGAAGCCAGGATGCGAATCTGGGATGACCTTCACTGTGCGATCGGCATCAAGACGCCCGAGCATTGCTTCGAAGACTCCCCGAACGTGACGGAGATCTCCACCAACCCAGGCGACAGCGCGGCGATCGTGCATCTTTGCCCCTTCGCCGGCCGGGAAAATCGAGCCAATTTCAAATAAGCGGGTCCCTGCATTGCCGCTGGCTTCGTTGAATCGGACGGCCTGCAACAACCCGGGAAGTAGGCTTGGTCGCAGCGCGGCATCCGCTTTTTTCACGGCAGCGTCCGCGCGAAACGGCGACGGCCCAAAATCATTTCGGAGGGAATCACTGACAAAACTGAACGTGATCGCTTCGAAATATCCGCCGCCCACTAGCAGCGAGCAGATCGCCTCGTGCGTGATCCAATCCCGATCCGGCGGCGCGAGACGAATGGAAATCTCCTCTCGCGTCGGGATGCGGTCATAGCCAAGAACGCGAGCGGCTTCTTCGACAAGATCGATTTCCTCATTGATGTCCAGCCGATGGCTTGGGACGGTAACGTCGATTCGATCGTCCACAATCACGGGAGAGAGGGAGAGACGATCGAACGCAGCACGAATTTCAGCAGCGGGGAAAACAACGCCAAGAATCCGTCGAATCTGCGACAGCCGCAGGCTGAGGGTTTTCTTTTTTGCGGAATCAGATCCGGCCTGGATAAAGCCTGGAGCAAGTTGCCCCCCCGCCGTTTGTAGAATGAGTTCAGCGGCACGAAGACTGGCGCGAGCGGGAAGCGTTGGATCAATCCCACGCTCAAAGCGATACGAGCTTTCGCTTTTCATCGCCAGGAACCGGGCGGTGCGCCGGATGGAAAGCGGATCGAATCGCGCGGATTCGAGAAGAACATCGACCGTGCCCGCTGAGACTTCGGTGTCGACGCCGCCCATCACGCCGGCTAGCGCAACCGGGCGCTGGGCATCGGCAATGACGAGCATCGATGGAGCCAGTTCGCGATTGCGCCCGTCGATGCTGACAAGAGTTTCGCCCCGATTCGCATTGCGGACGATAATCTGTCCGCCGGTGATTTTGGCAAAATCAAACGCGTGCAACGGCTGGCCCAACTCCATCATGACATAGTTGGTGACATCGACGATGTTGTTGATGGGACGAATGCCGACAGCCTCAAGCCTTCGCGTCATCCAGGCCGGGGATGGGCCGACTTTGACGCCGCGGATCAGGCGAGCGGTGTAATGCGGGCAAAGCTTTGTAGCCTCAATGTGAACACGGACCGTGGCGGGATCGCCGGATTCTTTCGCTTCGATTGGGTTTTCGTGGAAAGGCAAACTGAGAAAAGCCGAGAGCTCGCGGGCGATGCCGACGTGGGAGAGGCAGTCGCCACGATTGCTGGTAACTTCGACATCAAGGACCGAATCGGCCCCGTGCGTTTCGATGGATTCGACCGGAAGACCAGCGCTGGTGAGGGCATCTGCCGCGGCCTGGGCGGTTGGGGGCCTTTGTAGAAACGTGCTGAGCCATTCCAAACTGATCTTCATGAGCCGCTGTTTTGCAGTTGAATCAGGCAGATGTCAACTTGACAGGAAACGTGAATATCGCCTAAACTTGCCGTTCTTTGGTCTTATAGTCGGGGCGACCGGCGTTTGAGAGGGTTTTCGTGGCCAAGTCATCGAATAAAAAAGCATCGCCGCCGAAAGCCATGAAGAAGGCGATTGCTCCAAAAGCGCCCGCAATCAAACCTAAGATCGCGCCCAAATCAACGCCGGTCATCAAGCCAGTCGTCAAACCTGTCATCAAAGCAAAAGCGAAGCAGGCCCCCGAACCGGTAAAGAGCGCCCGATCGGTTGTCGCGCGGTTTGTTCCGGCACGAGCGGCAGTGGAGCCGGTGGTGGTGATTCCACAGGCGGCTGCGGTTCCGACAAACGGCCGGCCTCGCAAGAATCTCGCCGGAATTACGCCGCGGGAGCTGGAACTTTTCCGCGATGCGCTCCTGGCCAAGCGCCGGGCNNACCGACAACTACGAGCAGGAATTCACCCTTGGATTGATGGAGAAAGATCGGAAATTACTGCGCGACCTGAATGACGGGCTGGCGAAAATACAGAATGGCACATTCGGAATTTGCGAGGGAACGGGCAAGCCTATTAGCCGAGCGAGATTGGAAGCGCAGCCCTGGGCGCGATATTCGATCGAATATGCCCGTAAGCTTGAAGGAAGATTGAGATAATTGCAGCGCGGGCTTTTTCGGGGAATCAATAAAAAAAAGACGTTGCTCGCCCACGCAATGTCACAAAGATAATTTCTAAAGCCACGCTGCGATGGTTCGTTCAGTAGCTGGCTCTCGCCATACAGCCGTTTTGGTTAGCTCGCTTCCTCGGCTAAGATGATTTGCAATGATCTCAGAGATCACGGGAGAATTGCGGCGGGTACAGCAGGATCGGGTCCAGCTTGGGTGCGGAAGCGTCACCTATGAAATCCTTGTGCCGGCTTCGGATATCTCGCAATTGCAGGCCGGCATCGGGGAGCAGATTACTTTTCACACGATATTCGATCTGGAAGGGGACGCGACACGCGGCGGGTTGACGCCTCGCCTGATTGGGTTTCTACGGCCTGAAGACAAGCGGTTTTTTCAACTGTTCATTACCGTCAAAGGGATTGGCCCCAAGCGCGCGCTGCGGGCGCTGGTTGAGCCGACGGGGCAGATCGCCGCGGCGATTGAATCGAAAAATACCCGGTTTCTGGTGGCGCTGCCGGAGATCGGCAAGCGGACGGCGGAGCAGATCGTCGCGGAACTGGCCGGGAAGATGACGGAATTTGCAATGGAGGCCGGCCCGCGCCATTTAGCGGCGGCGAGCCATACAATGGGTGAGATTGAGGCGATCGAAGGCGCGATTCAATTGGGAATCGCCCGAGTGGAGGCAGAGCGATTGCTGGATCGGGCGAAGCAGGTTGATCCGGAGAATGCCGCGCCGGAATCCCTTCTTCGAGAAATGCTGCGCCTTCGCAGTGCGCGGGTTTAACCTTGGGGACGGACTGAAATCATGCCAAAAAATGGCTTTCGATTGTTCCAGGTTTTTGGGATCACCGTTTATCTGCACTGGTCGTGGTTTCTGATCGCGGTCTACGAATTGCAATCGCGGCAGAGCCGTTATCACTGGTTCGGATGGAATGTCGCTGAATATCTTTCGCTCTTCGCGATCGTGCTGATGCATGAGTTCGGGCATGCGCTGGCCTGCCGATCGGTGGGTGGCAAAGCAGAGCGGATCGTGCTTTGGCCGCTGGGAGGCGTTGCATATGTCAGTCCGCCGATGCGGCCTGGAGCCATGCTCTGGAGCATCGTTGCCGGACCGCTGGTGAATGTGATCCTTGTGCCGATCACGCTGCCGCTGATGTGGCTGCCGGGCCATTCCGATCTGAATACGTTCCTATGGACCATCGGTTACATCAACATAGCGTTGCTGATTTTCAATATGCTGCCGATCTATCCGCTGGACGGCGGAAAGATCCTCTGGTCGCTGCTCTGGTTTGTAATGGGGATGGGACGCTCGCTGATGGTCGCCAGCGTAATCGGGATGGCGGGCGCTGGAGCGCTGGTATTGGCGGCGATGTATTTTGGCGGCGCGGATCAGAATACGCTTTGGATGCTGGCAATTGCTCTGTTCGCGGCGTTTCAGGCGTTTACCGGGTTTAAGAATGCCAAGATCATTCGCCGCCGGGAGACATTGCCGCGGCGATCGGGGGTTTCATGCCCGGCGTGCAGAGTTGCCCCGCCGAAGGGACCGTTTTGGGTTTGCTCGACGTGTCATGCGCGGTTTGATGCGTTTGATTATCCGGTGGCGTGTCCGGGTTGCGGGAAGCCGCACAAGTGGAATACGTGTTTGGATTGCGGGGCGAAGGCGCCGTTTTCGGCTTGGGGCGTGGTGATGCCGCCTGCGCATGTTGTCATTTCTGAAATTGGGCAGTCGCCTTCGTAGTTGGTTATTTTCGAGTTTTTTGGGAGGCGTAACCCACGGATTGCCATCCGTGGGCTTTATTGAGTAGCGGCCGATCCGCTGCCGCCCTTGTGATCTGACCGCATGGCGTTAAAACAATGCCGATGGCGCGCGAGCGAATTGTTTCCGGCGAATCGGGCGGAGAAGAGGAGAATCGCTTCAACTTCGCCCTGCGCCCGAAAAACTTCTCCCAATACATCGGACAAGAAACGCTCATCCGCAAATTGAAGATCGCCGTGAGCGCAGCCAGGGGACGCAAAGAACCGGTCGAGCATGTGCTGCTGCATGGCCCCCCGGGGCTGGGGAAGACCACGCTGGCGCATGTAATTGCGAATGAAATGGGCGCGCAGGTGCATGTGTCGAATGGCCCGGCACTGACGAAGGGGGCGGATCTGGTTGGGATTCTGACGAAACTGAATCAGGGCGATGTACTCTTCATCGACGAGATTCATCGTTTGCCCGCCATTGTGGAGGAATATCTGTATCCGGCAATGGAGGATTTCAAGGTGGATATCACCCTGGATGCGGGGATGCACGCGCGGACAATCACGATGCAGATTCCGCCATTTACGTTGATCGGGGCCACGACGCGGATTGGATTATTGACGGGGCCGATGCGAAGTCGTTTTGGGATTTCCAATCACCTGGAGTTCTATCAGCCGGCTGCGCTGCATGAGATTCTTCGTCACAACGCCAAGCTGCTGGAGATTGAATACGAGGATTCGGCGCTGGGCGAATTGGCGCGGCGGAGCCGGGGAACGCCACGGATTGCGAATCGATTGCTGCGTCGCGCGAGGGATTTTGCGGCAGTTGAGGCAAAGGGAAAGTTGACGCCGCCGGTAACGCAGGCGGCGCTTGAGCTTGAGGGAATCGATAACCGCGGGTTGGATGAGCAGGATCGGGCATATCTGCGAACGCTGATCGAGATTTATGGCGGCGGCCCAGCAGGCGTGGAGGCGATCGCGGCGAGTCTGGGGGAGGAAGTGGATACGCTGGTGGATGTGGTGGAGCCGTTTCAGCTGCAGACGGGCTTGGTTATGCGAACGCGGCAAGGGAGACGGGCGACGAAAAGTGCGTATGAGCATTTGAAGATTGAGTATGTTCCGCCAGCGGGCGGGGCTGGGGATTTGGGCCCGGAGCCGGAACTCTTTTCGGACGATTCTGAGGAAAATTAGGCTTATCCGTTATTTGCGGGAGGGGGGTTTGAATGGTATGTACCGGTGTCGTTGGTTCGACGGCGTTACGCCCGCGACAGAGTCTCCAGATTCCGTTTGGCCGCTGTTATCGGATGTTATTCAACTGAAAAGACGTTACGAGACGCGGGTGGTTCTGATAATCTCAGGTCGTGCGACATCTGCGTTACCTGCCTCTGACGTTTCTTGTGGGAAAAGAGGGATTCGTGCTCTTTTTCCCGTTCCTCGTGGCGTGCATGGCCATGCATGTGATTCTGCGGTCGATTTTGATGAGCTATCGCCATTAGAACTCCTCGGCGTTGTCGCCCGACGCTGGTTTTTCACTTCGCCCGGATAAGATACCCTCGGATTCATCGCTGATGAGGGATCACTTGCTCGACTCCCCAGCCCTACCGCTTAGAAACACCCGTTCCGGCCGTGCTGCGTTTCATCTTTTAATGCTGATTGCGGTGGCGGTGACCATGTGATTGGTTTGGATGTTTGCACTGCCGGTGAATGCTACCTCGATCGATATCGATAGTTGGCGAAGAATTGCGCAGGGGCTGGCGCTCGGGATGAATCCGTATGCGCGGAGTCATCTGCTGAATTGGCCTCCGTTTTGGATGGAGCTGATTTTTGTATGCAGCGGGATTTCGACTCGATTGGGATGGGGGTTTGTTTCCTGCATCCGATCCGTGCTGATCGTTACTGACGTGGGCGTGCTGGCGGCAACGTTTTTTTTGTTGCGGATGCTGGCGCCTCGGGCGAAGTACGGGATTCTTCTGCTGATTGGGTATTGCCTTAATCCGCTCGTGACGCTGCTGACCGTGCAACATGCGAACTTCGATGCGTTTGCGGAACTGTGGATACTTCTGTTTCTGATTTTTCTGGTGCGCTATCGGCGCGGCGGGGAGGGAATCGATTTTCTTCTGGCGGCGGCGTGTCTGGGAATGGGAGGATTCACCAGNNTGCTTGCCTTCGGATTGGTCATCGGCCCGGTGGCGCTATCGCTGGCTCCGTTATATGCGCTGTCTCCGGACGTGGTTTTTCACGATATTCTCAGCTACCGAGGGACGGGTCAGAGCTTTGGCGTTTTGGGGGCCCTGAATGCGATCCATCTGGAGCCGAATCTCACTGTGTATTCGCGAATCTTCACCTACGCTTTTCTCGCTGGACTGGTTGCTTTGACGATGCGGCTTTGGCGTAAGGATCTGGCTGGTGATGGCGAAGTTGTTTTGCTGGCGACGGTGGTTTTGCTGACGTCATTTTTGATTGGGCCCGGGTATGGGCCTCAGTATTGGTTTTGGGTGATTCCGTTGCTGCTGGTTTGTTATCGGGAATATCGGCCGCTTCGGGTGGTGTTGCTGGTCGCGGGCGTTGTCATTGTTGGGACTAGTATTTTTGAATACGCGGTGCTGCCGTCGCTGGGGCAGTTCTGGGTTTGGTGGTATCCATCTGAAGGATTGGAAAAATATGGCGAAAAAATCATGTTTTCCGATCCCGATCTGGCGCGGCTTCGATTGGGTATGACAGTTACCTCATTTTTTTTGCTGGGGGCGTGTGCGATGGTTCTCACGCGACGCATGTGCGCCAAGGAAAACACAGATCGAATCGCGGGCGCTTCCGACTAGCCGGTCCTCCCGAATCCCACCAGCGCAATATCATCATTCTGACTGCGGCCGGTGGCGAATTGCTTGACGACCCTGACCACCTGCTCGGCTAATAGCCGGGGCGAATAGTTGCCCCCCCTCCAGCGCATCATATACCCCTTTTGTTTCCAGTTGACACTCCTGGATGTTCATGGCGTCTGTGACGCCGTCTGTGAATGCGAGGATGCTGTCCCCTGGCTCCAGAGAAACCTGGCACGAGGGGTATGCCAAGCCATCGGAGACGCCGAGGGGAAGCCCGGCCACCTCGGTGCTGATCGCCTGCGCCACGGTGCGCGTGGCGCGGTGATAGATGAGTGGAGGCGGATGGCCGGCGTTGACGAGCGTCACGATGTGGGTTGTGGGGTCGAGGATGGCCGGAAACCGGCTCCCGTCCTTGCGGATGTAGGTTATACGGATCCCACAGAAAAACTGCGCGAAATCTCCCCCGTTTAGCCGCCTCGCTTGCGAGGCGCGTTTCGCCGAAGCGCAGAATTCAAGTGGAATCCGTAT
>PMAK01000048.1 GCA_003153655.1 Phycisphaerales bacterium | reverse complement strand
ATTCAAGTGGAATCCGTATAACGCTAAAATTAAACGACATAGGATAGTGCAAAAAGCATGGGTTACGTTCTCTTGCGACTCATTGAAAAAAAACTAATGACCCACAAGAATGAGGTCGAGATCAAAAATCACAAGCACTTGGTTGCCTGCTTTGATCAGGCCGAACAATGCCCCAGGCGGAGTGACACCGAAATCGGTCATCAGCAATTCGGTCTGGGCATGCGCGAGGAAGCGCCGGCGGGAATCTCGCTTAACAATGACATCCATCGTAATCAGCCGTCCGACGCCGGCCATGTTGAGTTTCCCGATGATGCGCAGCTTCAAATCCGCCTGAGTATTCCCCGGATCCCATTGCAACGTGCTCTCTTGCAGTTGCTGAAACACAAATTCAATCGACGGATGTTGCGTAACGTTTAATGCATTCTGCATGTCACGGTCCATCCCGCCGCTATCCCCGTGCAATGACATTATGGGCACTGATAGGTCCCCAATCGGCGGACGAAGAACAGATAGCGTCAGAAGATTAGACTTGAGACGGCTTTCGTCGGCAGGGACAGCGGATTGGATCCGATCGAATAACGCGTTCAGCGCTGCCGCATTGGTATCTAAAGCGATCTCGCTGTGAATGTCCGTGCTCAGACTTTTCCATAAGCCAATGGTTGTCTTCCCTTGAAGTTCGACTTGGCTGCCAGAAGCCGGAATGAAATTCAATCGGTCGGCTTGAAGGTCAACAGCCGGCACCGGCGACTTTTGCGATTGCTGGTATGGCTGAGATTTCTGGGGCCCGAATGAAGTTTCAGCGCAGGCGAGAACAATCAGACACACCAGCGCAAAGGCCCAAAGCCTCCATCCAAATCCGCGCCGTAAGTAGCCCGCCGCGCGTAGCAGAACGCGACCGCTCATTTTTCAGCCTTCGCTGTAGGGGGTCGCATCGTGAGTTCCCAATTCACTTTTACGTCGATGGCGTCGCCGGATTTGATGACCCCTAACATGGCCGTTGGCGGCTTGACGCCAAAATCCGTCATCTTCAATCCGATGTCCGTCGTAATCGACAGCCGTCCATCGCTCTGAGGCAGAACGGCAAGATCCAAATCGATTTGATGCGCGCCGCCGGCGACGGTGAGCCGGCCGGTGGTGTCAAAATGATATGCCGAACCTTGCACGGAGGAAGAAGGTTTAAGGGTCGCCTTGATCAAACTATAGGTGATGGCGGGATACTGCTTGAGGTTCAAGGCATCGTACATGGTTTTGTCCATGCCGCTTCCCTCGGTGCTTTTGAGGGAATCGACGGGGACCGCAATATCGACGGATTGAAGCGTGATCGTCGCGGCGGAGGCTGCCTGCCATTGTCCGGAAAATTCCGCGCTGCCTTTGATGATATTGCTTTTGACGGTCCAGTCATGAAGCGTCGAGGTGCCGGAGACCAACACCTGGCCTGGATCGGCACTGCTGACGTACTGGATGGCGGATGGATTGGTGGACGGCGTGCCTGATGAGCCCATGGAAGGATTTTGATCGACAGGCGCAGCCGCGGCTTGCCGCGATCCCTCCGAAGAACGATCACACCCGGTCGCGATCAGAAGGGCGCCGCTGATTAAAAATACCCCCGCCATGGTGAAGACGGTCCACCCTCCTTTGTGCAATACCGCCATTGCACCATTGCGGGGGCATGATGCTCGAGATATTTCGCCATTCATAATGCAACTCGCGATCTTTAAAACGAGAATGACATTTCCAGGATGACGCCACTGAAACGTGGACTGTCAAAGCCATCAACTCCGCTGACAACCCCATCGGCCGCGCTGAAATCATGGTACTGCTGATAAACATATTCGAGTTTGCCGAGCAGGTTATTTGTTATCCAATATCCAGCGCCCGCTTCAGCGCGATCGACCCACCCATTCGTGGAAACGCCATTAACCGATGTCGCGACGCCAAAGCTATATCGAGCAGCCAGGTACAAGGAAGGCGTCAGGTGGAAGACGGGCTCGAAAGTTCCGTAAATCCACCGTTCGGAAGGCGAGCCGGCGGCTGGGCCGTTGATGTCGGAATCCTGAACCCATCCGACGTTCGAGTAGACTTCGAATGGCCAATGGTTCCAGGTCACGTCGCCTTGAACGGCAGTTACATCCTTGCCGCCTTGCGGGAGCACCTGTCCAGGATTGTCGCCGCCTCCAAAGACTGCGGCGAACGTTCCACCACTACGGCCGTTGAAAAACAAATACGAATTGTCCGCGCTTCCGGAAAGATCGACGTGATAGGCGGAGACTGAAGTTCGCACATCGGGAAGCGGATATGCCCAAAGCTTGCCATGGACGCTTGGCTCGCTGCCATAATCAAAATGTTCGGTGGTGGTGCCGCTTCCCACGCCGACCAGCGCATAGACGGGGCCTTTGATGCTATAAACTTCGCCGCCAATTTCTTCAACATTTGGATCGATCAGCGGATTGCCGATGAGCGGGTTTCGCTGAACTCTCGCATTATTCGACCGGCGGTAGTTGTCATCGCCGAAATCAAGGTCAAACGCGCCGACCTTGACGTTTATGTAATCAAAAATATTGCCAAGGGGGCCGCTATCAAATGGGGCGGGCAACTCTTTGAATAATAGATAACCTTCGTGGCCGTACATCGTGCTGGCATGGGGACGGCTGGCGACGTACAAGTCGAAATACACATCCAGTTTATTGGGAATCGCCGCCATGAATGACAGATTGGCAAAAGGGTCTTGAAATCCGGCGTCCAATCCAGCCTGATTAACATGGTTGATGGAGACATTCTCTTGCTGAAGCGCCTGAAGTCGGCCGACCGTCTGCAGGCCCATGTATAGATTCATGTCCTGCCAGCCACCGATCTGCATCGGCATGTCCGCGCGCATGTGGGCGGGATTCATAATGTCAAAAGGTGAAAAGTATTCTTTCTCGGTGCGCGGTGCGAAGAGCGTCTTTACTTCCTGACCCACATTGTTGTTCGAGAAAAAGACGGACGATGAGCCGCTTTGAGCGATCCNNTAATCGACGCGCTTTTTCAATTGATCGACTTCCCGCTTCAAATCCCGGTAATCCTCAATCGGCACAGATTGAGCAGACGAGGCGGCGCTTTGGGAGCCGCCGATTGCCGGCGTCGGTTCCTGGGCAAACAGGCTTGTCGCAAAAATCAGGAAAACCAAAAAAACGGCTGTGAATCCAAGTCCCTTGCGTTGCATGTCTCTGCCGCTTTTTTTGCTCATCAACATTGTGCGTCACCTTTGCAAATCGATGTTCCCAGGAAACGAAAAAAGCCGGCGCAATTGAGTCCCGAGACGTCGGGACTCAATTGCGTCGGCTTACTCAT
>PMAK01000058.1 GCA_003153655.1 Phycisphaerales bacterium | reverse complement strand
CGTCAATAACGCGGGGGGAACGATCACCGCCAACGGCGGCAACGTGAACTTTCAAAGCACTGTCACCGTTACCGGCGGCACGCTCACCAGCACGGGCACCAACGAACTCGAAAACATTGGTGGCCTCGTCACCCTCAACGGCGTTACCCTGACCACGGGTTCATTTTTCTATGACGTCGCCCCCAATGATCTCGATCTCGAAGGAACCATCACCAATAACGGCACCCTCTATGCGGACGACGTCGGTTTTGCCGGGCCTGCCGTCGTCACCGTGGTCGGCAATACCAACCTCAATGGGTCCGGCGAGCTCCTTTTAAACCTCGTCAGCCTCAACGCCACCACTGGCTCGACCCTCACCCAGGGCGCGGGCCACACCATCAATGGCCGCGGAACCATCAATGCCAGCATCATCAACAACGGGACAATCGAGACCGGCTACGGCAACGGCAACGTACTTACGCTCGCGGGCGCCAGCTATACAAATAACGGCGCGTTTATCGTTACTGACAACACGACGTTGAGCATGCCCAGCGGGTCCGTCCTAACCAACTACTCTGCCATCTCCTCGACGCTGACAGGCGGAAGCTATCAAGTCCTTTCCAGCGGCAACGGCGCCACGCTCAGTCTTCCCATTGGACCTGTCCTGACCAACGCCGCCGACGTGACGCTCAGCGGGACTAACTCTGTCTTCGCGCCCATCAACTCCCTGGTGAACAATCAGGGCGGTTTTCACATTCTCAATGGACAAACCTTTACCACCAGTGTTCTGGGCCTCCTCAATTCTGGTACTGTCGAAATTGGCGCCGCCGGCACCAGCCCCACAACCTCCGCGAGCGCTCTGACGGTTCAGGGCGCCTACGTTCAGAGCGGCGGCGACACGATCGTGAACGGACAGTTGACCGTCGAAGGGGGACCATTCTCACTGAACGGCGGCACGTTGCAGGGGAGCGGGACGGTCACGGGTGAGGTTGACAACTTCGGCGGAACGGTGAGCCCGGGCAATTCGCCTGGGCTGCTGACCATCGATGGAGATTACTCACAAAGCCTGGACGCGATATTGAACATTGAGATCGCGGGCACTACTCCCGGAACGCTGTATGACCAACTTGCGGTGAGCGAAGTCGCTAGTTTAGACGGCACACTTGATGTTTCTCTGATAGATGGATTCACGCCATCCTTCGGCGAAAGCTTTGTCATCCTGACCTCGGGCCCGAGCCTGCGCATGGGAACCTTCGATATCACCAATCTCCCGGCGGGACTGGCCGTTAGTTATACTTCCGACAGCGTGGTCATTACCGCAGTCCCCGAGCCGGCCACGGCTGGATTACTGACAATCGTTGCCGCGGGAATGCTCGCTCGACGCCGAAACCGACGATGAGCGGGGCGGTTGTGTCCTTCAGATTTCGCCCATGGAACGTGTATGCAGTTGGCGCACCTCTAAAACGCGCTTTATACGGTTCCCACAGAAAAACTGCGCGAANNATTCAAGTGGAATCCGTATTATTCCATTGCTAACGGGCACCGTTAGCCGTGGGCCGCTATCCCAAGGGAGCGGTGTGCGATTGCTCCCAACTGTCAGGTAGCCGATTACGCACTAAACCGAATGAACCGCATACCGCGCAGCAACCGGCGCCACGCGTCCATCCACGACAGCCTTCGCCTCATCCAGAGACATCGCCGCACAGATATGTTTGACCTTGCCGGGCTGGCTCACCACGAACTGCTCAATCGTCTCCTCAGACAGCTCGCTGTCGAAGACCTGATGAACGATGGCATGGCCGCGATAAATGTGCGTCTGCTTGATAGGCATGGGTCTCCCGTGAGTGGCAACGCGAGGAGAATCGACCCGTTGTTGAAAACCCTTAATGGAAACCAGCCCCGTTTGAGCCCAAAACCGCCCGTTTTGCAGCGGTCTGGGCTAAGGATGATTTGGATGCTTTCTTTGCCACGGGTTTGCCCTGGGAAAATGGGATAAAACAGGCCATGAAAGCGGGCCAAGACCCTGAAAACAGGCTGTTTTGCCGTTATATCCGCCCAATTCAGTCAAATCTTGCTCCCCTTGCTTTCGCCGAAATCTGTGAAAAAGCTCGCGCATCTCGTCGCCCAGAGCGCTCGAAAAATGCCGCAGCTCTATCCGATCATCAACCCCATCAACATCCGCAATAGCGCCACCCAAGTAAAAGGGTCAGCCGCGATCACAATCGCCGCCGAAACCATATTATTTGGACGCGCCCAATGTCCAGAGCACCTATTATTGTTTTGCGAGGAGCAATGTGAACGATATTATGCTATGAGGTTGGCCTTGCGAGCCCGCTCCAGCTATTTCGGGCTTCATTGTCCTGCCGAAAAATAAGTTGTTGAAGGTGGAGGGGGAAATTTCGACGCCGTTGTCGGAAAGAAAGTGGAGCGTATCGATATGACCAGTTCGACGCCTGAAATAACACTAGATGCTATTCCCACGGAAACCGATGCGAGGTTTCTTCCCGCAACAAGACTCAAATTCAACGGGAGCGACCGTTTCCTGCGCGAGCTGCGCAAGCGCGTCGACGCTTACTTCGAGCGCACCGGCCATTCCCGCCGCGATTGCCCACAGATGTATTTCAAGACCGCGACGATCCTCGCCTGGTTCTTCTCGGCCTATTTCCTGCTCCTCTTCGTCTCGACAAGTTGGATCTCGGCGGTTCCGCTTGCCATCGTCCTCGGCCTCGCCGTCGCCGCAATCGGCTTTAACATCCAGCACGACGGCGGCCACCGCGCCTATTCCGAGCGCCCCTGGGTCAACCGCGTCATGGCCCTCACCCTCGATCTCATGGGCGGAAGCTGCTACTTCTGGGACTGGAAGCACAACTCGATTCATCACACCTTCCCCAACGTCAACGGGCAGGATGACGACATCAACCTCGGCTTCCTCGGCCGGTTGTCTCCCCAGCAAAGGCGCTACTGGTTCCATCGCATGCAAGGCATCTATCTCTGGCTTTTGTACGGATTCCTCGCCATCAAATGGCATCTGGTGGACGATTTTCAGCAAATTGCCACCGGCTACATCGGCGGCCACAAAATCCCCCGCCCCAAGGGCAAAGACCTCTTCATGTTCATCGCCGGCAAGGTCGTCTTCTTCTCCATGGCCTTCGGCATCCCCATGCTCCTCCATCGCTGGTGGGCCGTCCTGGCCGTCTACGCCCTCGCCGCTTTCGTCAGCGGCGTAGTCCTCAGCGTCGTCTTCCAGCTCGCTCACTGTGTCGAAGAAGCCGAGTTCCCCGTCCCCGTCCCCGTCGAAGGCGGCTCCGAACGCTTGCAAACCGAATGGGCAATCCATCAGGTCCAGACCACGGTCGATTTCGCCCGCGGCAACTGGCTTCTCTGCTGGTTCCTGGGCGGCCTGAATTTCCAGATTGAGCACCACCTCTTCCACAAGATTTGCCACGTCCATTACCCGGCCCTGTCGAAGGTGGTCGAAGAAGCCTGCAAAGAATTTGGCGTGCAGTACAACGCACACAAATCCTTCTTCTCAGCGGTCAGAAGCCACTTCAACTTCCTGGTGGAAATGGGCCGTCCGCCGGCAGCGGCATCGCAAATACCGTCCGCGTAAGATCAATTTATAAGAATGTGCAGGTACGGGTAGAGAAATCGAAAGACCGCTGCCGCTTAGCCGCGTTGCTTGCAACGCGCGTGCGCTATGGGCGCAGAACCAATAGAAACAAAAATAACCCCCTCGCATAGGCAAAACAAAAAGCGGGCGAGGAGGTTCGAACTCCCGACATTCAGCTTGGGAAGCTGACGCTCTACCAACTGAGCTACGCCCGCGAAACCAGTGGGGAATCTTATCTGCCGTGGCGGGTGGCAGTCAATTTATGCTGGGCTTGCGAAACTGAGGCGACTGAACAGAACTGGACACTTCCGGACACTTTTTGAGCTTTTTGTTAGTTGTCGCTAAGTTTTATGGTTATTGATGCTTTTGTGGCGGGGAGGGCTGTCTGACGTCACGGGTCCTTTGCATTCTAGAGTTGGGGCATCAGAATATAGTCAATGACCGCCGAACAGTTCGTCCAAAAATGGGCCAGCGTCGATCTCCCCGAACGCGCCGCCTCCCAGGCTCACTTCATCGACCTCTGCGACGTACTCGGCCAGCCAAATCCCATCCAGGCCGACCCCACCGGCCAATCCTATTGATTGGAAAATTTAGTTTTTGCTATATTTTACATTCTTTAGATTGGACCGAAAGTACGAATTCCATGCATGCTCTCGTGTTTCAAAACCATCCAATAATTGGTCGGTTCTGAGAGGATATGGTACGATTCTAAATTGAATAGCGAGGTCCGGGCATGAGTGGACGAGTAGGACATCGCAAACGGCTAATCTGTGTCAGCGCCGCAAATCTTCGAGGCAGTCACCTTTACATCACGGGCCATACGGATTTCTACAGAGCCTACATATTGGAAGAGCCGCTGGGCACCACGCCAGATGGCGACGATCCGAGATTGGCATAGGATAGTAGTCTGATGAATGCGCGGCCTGCCAATGATGGTCAACCCTGGACGCGCGATCAATTGATTCTTGCATTCGAGTTGTATTGTCGAATTCCGTTTCAGCGGACTAAGGCGACTGATTCGAGAGTGAAGAATCTTGCGGAAGTATTACATCGAACACCGGCATCCGTCGCTCGAAAGCTAGGCAACTTCGGGGCTTTCGATCCTCAACTTGCGGCTCAGAATATTTCCGGTCTGACGCATGGTAGTAAACTCGATAAAGAGGTATGGGAAGAATTTCACGCGGATTGGAATAAGCTGGTCATTCGTGCCCACGACATTCACGTCCAACTTGAACCACAAGAAAAAGATGAGTCGGCTCTCATCGCCCCTGCTGGCCCGTCAGAGCGGATCGTTACTAGTAAACAACGATTGCATCAGGCCTTCTTCCGTGATTCGGTAATTAGTAGCTACAACGCGCGCTGCTGTGTCACCGGCCTGCCTATTGTCGAGTGCCTCGTTGCTGGACACATTATTCCGTGGAGCGTGGATGAGAATCGCCGCGCCGACCCGACGAATGGCGTATGCATGTCAGCCACGTTCGACCGTCTCTTCGACTCCGGGCTCGTGACAATTGAGGATGATCTTGTCTTGTGTGTCAGCAAACGCGTTCGCAATCTTAAGGATAATGCGGTGGCAGGTCTTGTGACTGCAAGACACGGGCAGAAGCTTATCCCGCCCACTCGCTTCTATCCCGACCCTAAATGCCTTCGTTGGCACAGAGAGAATCGATTCCGTCCTAATTAATGAGGAGCATCATGCCCACTATCAATGATCTGCGAATTGAAGAACTTGCCGAATCATGCGTGAATGACCTCGGCGACATATTCTGGGATTCTGCTCCCGCCCGACATACTATCGGGCAACACTCGGATCTTCAGCAAGCCGCTGTAGAATCAGTAAAAAGGGCCCTCAATGAACTGGCCGAGCAAATGGACAGTGGCATCATTTATCCCGCAAGTCTGCGAGCCGAATACAAGGCGGTCATTGCACCTCTACCTGGTTCTCCTTCCGACCGCGACGTCAGGAATGCCTTGATTAGGGAATCAGCTTGGACTGAAAGAGGTTCGCGGGAGGTTGTACGTCTCGCTCGGCAGTACGGTTTTGCGATCTTGCGTAATGCGCTCGCGCTGGCCGAGGCTTTGGACATTGAAGACGGCGAAGCCGGACTTTAATAGACTCGAAAGAACACGACTCCCGAACGAATTGTCCGTTCTACACTCCATCGGCTCGGCTGCCGATTTGCCCTTCACCGGCCGGATCTTCCGGGTAAGCCTGATATTGTGATGCCCGCTCGCGGGCTTATAATTTTTGTTCACGGTTGCTACTGGCACCTACATACGTGCAAGCGAGGTCGCAGCATGCCGGCGTCGAACGCGGCCTTTTGGCGCAATAAGCGCGAACGTAATCGTGCTCGCGACAGTCGAACATCCGCTGTATTGCGAGATGCTGGATGGCGTGTCGTCGTAATATGGGAATGCCAGACGAAGGATCGGGAACGGCTCGCATTACGACTTTCCATGTGCATCGCCGGTTCAATCGCCCGACCTCGATTTCAAAGGCAAAGAGGGCCGCCTACGCCGCCACCGATCCCGCCGGCAAATGGTCCGAAGACTGGGCCAAGGTCTGGACGGACACCGGAGCCGGCCAAAAACTTCCCGCCGCCCATCTCCTCGCCGCCGAGCGGGCCACGGTTGATCAGGCCGTCCTGACAAACCTGCTCCGCATGAACCAGGCCCGTTCAACCAAATCGCAAAAATAAAATCCGCGGATTCCCCAAAAACACGACCCAAACGTTCACCATTCGGACACTTTAATAGAGGGGGAAGGTTTTTTATACCGCCGAGTTCTCACCCAGCGAGTTCTCATGTTGATCGACTCCAACTCCGCATCCGCCCGCAACGATTCAATTTCGATAGGAGATGCCCGGCGAATTTTTGAAATAAAGGACATTGTGAGACATTTCGGGACATTTGTTTTGCATCAAACAGAATATTGAACCGCCGAGAACGCGGAGAGGAGAAAAGCAAAAAATTGTCGCATCCTTTTTCTCCGCGCCTCACTCCGCATCCTCCGCGTATTCTGCGGTTCAATTCAGTGTTGAAATAGAAGACCCATTCAAAAAAACCAAAAATTTCCCCGGATCAGCAATACCCCCTTGCCATCTCCAAAAAACCACGATTCACGTCCAATAACCTCATCAGCAACCGCTTGCTGATGTCCGCGAGCGTCGGTTATCCTTTGCCCCTATGAAACCGCAAACCGCTCTCCCAAGCTTTTCCGCCTCGGCACGCCAAATCCTGGGCCTGGCACTTCTCGCAGCCGCCAGTTGTGCTCACAATCAACCCAGCGAAACTGCAAAGGCCCAGTCGGCCGTGGCTCCTCCGCCCTATGTATGGAAGAGCGTCCAAATGGTCGGCGGCGGTTTTGTTGATGGCATCGTTTTTCATCCCACCGAAAAAGGTCTCCGCTACGCGCGCACCGACATCGGCGGAGCCTATCGCTGGGACGATCAGCAGAAGCAGTGGATGCCGATCCTCGATTGGCTGCCCTACAAAGACACGAATCTGATGGGCTGCGAAAGCATTGCCGTCGATCCGGCTGATCCCAATCGCGTCTATCTCGCCTGCGGGATGTATACCAATCCGACAACGCCCAACGCCGCCATCCTCCGCTCGGATGATCGCGGCGAAACCTTTGAACGCGCCAATATGCCTTTCAAAATGGGCGGGAACGAAGACGGCCGCGGCAACGGCGAACGCCTTCAGGTCGATCCGAATGACGGCAACGTGATTTATTTCGGCTCGCGTCACGACGGGCTCTGGCGAAGCACCGATCGCGCGGTGACATGGGCGCGGGTCGATAGTTTTCCCGATGTGACGGAAGCCCCGGCCACACAGCCGAGCCAGCGCCGCCGCCGGTCTGGATTCAGCTTTGCCCCGCGAACATCCGGCGTTGTTTTTGAAATCTTTGACCCGCGCACCGGAACCATCGGCAAGCCGACTTCGACGATCTACGCCGGTGTTTCGCTGATGGGCCGCAGCAATTTTTATCGCAGCACCGACGCCGGCGTAACGTGGNNCCGCCCGGCCCGCTTGCTATGACCACCGGCGCGATCTGGAAATTCGACACCAATGGCGGCGCATGGACCGACATCACGCCTGAAATACCCAAGCCCGCATCGCGACAATCAAACGAGCGCGGCAGACCGGCCAACACCGGCTTCGGCTATGGCGCGGTTGCCGTCGATGCTCAAAATCCGGACTCGATCATCGCCAGCACCTTCGGCCATCCCAATGGCGAAGAACTTTTTCGGAGCACCGACGCCGGCAAAACCTGGCGGCCCATCTTTCATAAAGGGGGCGGAACCTTTGACTATTCCGGCGCTCCGTATGTCGCCCATACGCCGATCCATTGGTTGCTCGACATTCAGATCGACCCGTGCGATCCCAATCACGCGATGTTCACCACTGGATATGGTGGATGGGAAACGTTTGACCTCACCGATTCCGACCGGGGCGATCCGACGCACTGGAGCGTCATGAGCAAGGGAATCGAGGAAACCGTCGCGCTGCAAATCGTCAGCCCGCCGAGCGGTGATCCTCATCTCATTAGCGCCATCGGCGACTACGGCGGCTTCGTCCACTGGGACCTCGACAAGCCAAGTCCCGAGGGCAATTTTGATCATCCCAACTACGGCAACACCAGCGGCGTCGCTTTCGCCCAAAATGATCCCAACATCCTCGTCCGCGTCGGCACCCTTGCCGGCAATCAGCGAGGACACGGCACCAACATCGCCTGCTCCCTCGACGGCGGAAAAAGCTGGCAATCAACGGCCTCGATGCCAACCACGCGAAGCGCCCAAGGGTCGATCTCGGTCAATGCCGACGGAACGCGATGGATCTGGACGCCCGACCGATCGGCTCCATTCCTCACCGAAGACCGCGGCGTAAAATGGACGCAAATCTCCGGCTTGCCCGCGAGCACGCGCGTCCTTGCCGACCCGATGAACGCGCAGCGCTTCTATGCCATGTCGCTGTTCGACGGCAAACTCTTCATCAGCAATGACGGCGGCGAAACATTCGAAACAAAGCCGCTGGTTCTTCCCGGCAGCTTGCCAAAGGCCGGCGAGCTCGACGCCAACGGCAACAACCGGGGCGACCGCGGGGATGACCGGGGCGGGCAGGACCGCATCTACGCCACGCCGGGAATCGAAGGCGATCTCTGGATCGCCGCCTATGACGGGCTTTATCACTCGACTGATACGGGTCAGACGTTCGTCAAGCTCGACGGCGTGGAACAAATCCACGGCTTTGGCTTTGGCAAAGCGGCCCCCGGCGCAAGCACGCCCGCATTGTTCCTCATGGGAATTGTGAATGGCAAAGACGCGATCTATCGCTCAGACGACTTCGCCAAGACCTGGGTGCGCATCAACGATGATCGGCATCAATACGGGCTGCTGCTCCAGATCATCGGCGACCCGCGCATCTACGGGCGCGCCTATGTCGGCACGCATGGTCGCGGCGTTTTCTATGGTGATCCGGCGAATTGAAGCGGATGCGCCCAGAGCGTTATGATGTCGTCAGTCTTTCAACTGACACAGCAGCGCCATGTCAAACGCCGCCTCAAAAAGCCTGGGCCTATGCGCCATCATTGCGTATTGTGCCGCGACGGCATCGGCCCAGAATGTCAGTCAGAGCGGGCCACTGAGAATCTCTGATTTGGTGAGCGTGAGTCTCAATCAGGGTTTTCTGGTGATAAAGTCCGACTACGCGCCTCGTCAGTCCGCGTTTAGTCAATCGGTCGAAATCCAGGGCATCGCCGAGCCGGCCGAACTCCTTCTGGAGCGCAATGCGCAGGGTCGGCTCACCAAATTCGGCCTGACGCTCACCACGATTGTCGATGGCAAAAGAAGAACCGAAATCATTTCATTGACGCCCGAAGCGATCGAGGTGATTCGCGACGACACCGACGCCAATCATCCCGATCAGCCTCACTCCATCGAACTGTTTCAGGATGCCCCGGGAAAACGTCCGCGCGTTGAGTTGGACCGGGTGGATCCGGATCAGACGGCCACGGAACTCGCGCAGGCGCCGACGTTCACCCAGCTCGTCAGCCATCATCCGCACCTGACAAATCAGTTTCTTCGCCCGATCATGCAGGATGATTTGCAGATGGAGGATGTGTTCGGCCCGAGCAAGATGCTGGCGGGAATTGTGCTCGCGGCCGAGTGTCCGGTCGATCCGGCCATATCGCGTCAGGTTTTGGCGCTCGTCGAACAATTCAACAGCGATTCGTTCGCCGACCGCGAAACCGCCAGCCGACGATTGACCAATTTAGGCTCCGACGCTGTTATATGCCTGATGTCTCTCGACCGGGCCAAGCTAGCGCCGGAACAAATCGTCCGTGTCGATGAAATCTGCCGCCACGCCCGCGCGCCATCGCCGCAGGAAATTGCCGCTCTTCGAAAGGACGTGGCTTTCCTGCTGAAATGCCAACTCAGCGCCGAGCGCACCCTGCGCCTGGCGGCTCTGGAAGTGCTGCAGAAAGCGGTGGGGCACGAGGTGAAATTTGATGTCGATGCCGACTTCGCAGCGCGCGCCGCCGGCGTAGAAACGCTCCGGGGTCAACTTCTCCGATCCCCAGCGACGTCGCCNNGCCGTCAGCGAATTGATTGGATTTACGAAGAAAATCAGTCGGCCCGCGTCTTCGCAGATTTAACTTTTCTTGAACCGCCGCCCAGGACCTGCCACGTTCGGCAAATCCTGGGCGTCGGGTGTTGTCGCGCGAGATAGGGTTCGGAGGATATTAAACGCATCCTTCATTGAAGTTCGCAACCATCTGAGCATAGGTCAGCGTCGCGTAGCCCTGGCTATTCTCAATCTCATCACCGGAAACGCCCCATGGGTTACGCACCAGATAATGCGCCACGCCATTGGAATTCACGGAGATGCTCACGAGCGTATACGCATGGTCGCCCACGAGGTCCGGCGGAGACATCGGCGTCCCCAGCGTCACCGGGTCGCCGGCGTTCAGGTCGGCCGAGAGCATGTTGTAAAGCGTTGTCTGGTTGTACGGCGTGATCAGGATATTTGAATAGGTGATCCCGAAATCGCTGTAGACCTCGCCCATCCAGCCGCTGGCGATCGAATTATACGTATTCGCCCCGGTGCGGAAGTAGGCGAACGCCTTCTCCATCACCGGCGCCCAGATCGATCCATCAGAGCCGGGGCTGGCAAACATATATCCATTGACCGGCCCGGTGGAGAAGACGTTGGAGACGCGAACAAACGTCGGTGAGCCATTCGTCTTGAACTGGACGACATACGTGCCGTCGCCCATATCCACGGCGGACTGCACGAGGATATTGGGATTCTGGATGGTCAACGCGGCCAGCGAAGCCATGAAGAAGCAGTCGCCGGACTCGCCCTGGTTCACATCAGCGGCAACCGGGCCGGTGCCGAACAGGGAGGCATTCACCGTCATGGTCGTGCCCGCATCGGTTGGGTCCGCCAGCGCGGCGCCGGTCGCCTTGCTCACGCCGCCGGCAAATGTGCTGACGCGATGGACGGTGCCGGTGCCGGTGTAAGTGTCGGTTGAGTCGATCCAGGAGGTGACATCCGTCCCCGCGCTGGTGATCGTTGTCGGCGCGCCGTCGATTGTTTCCACCGTTGTTTCGCTGGTCACGCTGGCGGCGATGTTGATGGTGTCCGTTCCGCCCCGGGTGTAGATGAAGAGACCCGCCGAGGTCGCGGCATCGGTGAACGTGCTGCCGTCCGCGGTGATCGAGAAGGTCAGCCCGCTTTCGGAAACCAGGATCGAGTCGTCGGAGCCGGTCGCGGTGATCACGAGTTCATCGCCGAATTTCGTTGTAATCGAAACCGTCGAAGACGGCTGCGGCGTGGTGGCGGAGGCGGCGTTCGATGCCTGGGCGGTCGTCGCCGTATCGAACGCTTTGACTTCATACTGATACGTCTGACCCGCAAGGGCCGTCGCATCGGTGTAGGTATTGGCGGTTGCCGAGTTCAGTTGCGTAATCTGAGTGAAGTGAACTCCGTCGGTCGCGCGCAGGATATCGTATCCGGTGGCCGAGGCATCGTTGTCCGTCCAATTGAGTTGAACGGTTGTGCCACTGGTTGCCGCCGCGGTGAGGCCCGAAGCCGCCGCGAGTGGGGTCGCCATCTTTGCGGAATTCGAAATCGAGGAACTGGCCGTCCCGTTGTAAGCCTGAATTTCGTAGTAGTATGAACTGCCCGAAACGGTGGCGGAGTCGGTGAAGCTGCATACCGCTTCGGATCGCAGATCGGCGATTTGGCTGTAGTTGACGCCATCGGTCGAACGCAAAACCAAATACCCGGTGGCCGTCGCATCGTTGTCCTGCCAGCTCACATGCACGGTGGCGGGGGCTGTGTTTGCCGCGGCTACAAAGGTTGGAGCCGCGATCATGCTGGCTGACAGCAGGGTTCGTCCTTCGAGGGCCTCAAAGTGGCAGGCGTTTCGCAATTTGCGATTGGCGAATGACCGCTTGCTCGACGGCAACGAGCCTGCGTTCTTTCTGCTTGCAGCGTTGTTCTGGCTGGTTCGATTTTGCATATCCAAATCCCTCCAGAGAGATAGATCGAATCCATTTGCCTCCGAGTCCACCTATCTTTTCATGCCAGATAACAGTCTGAAAAAGCCGTTATTATCGGCATTCTGATGGATATCAGACGTGAATTGGAGGTCCGAATTCAAAGCGGGTAAAGATATGACGCGTCTAACGGCAACGAATTGGGACGTGCCTTGATTTGGCGGCACGGTTGGCCAACTTGGTGTATATACAAAGACGGGCGGAATCGGGTCAGACCATCACGTGGGACCCGTTTCCGGCGCCAGTCGAAATCTTGCGGGAGACGAATCCTGCAACTTTTGCCGGCGCAGCTGCTATTACAAGCATGTGATGGTCCCAATTCGGCCGAATCCTGGTTTTTCACAGGTCGGCTGTTTGTTAGCATTGGCGGTATCCCAAAGAAGGCTCATCGAGAGGGTAAACCTATATGTCTAAGCGCGCTCGTCGGTTGGCTGCGGGACTGTTCCCATTACAGGTTGAAATCCTGGAAAACCGCCTGCTCCTGTCGGCGGCGGCAACCACCACCGCACTGGCCGCCTCGTCTAACCCAATCCTTCTCGGGCAGGTGATTGCGCTGACCGCCACGGTCTCTTCCCCCGGCGGGTCGCCGGACGCTGGAACCGTTTCTTTCATGGATGGGACAACCCTCATCGGGACTGCCAATGTTGATTCCAGCACCGATCAGGCGATTGGCTTCACAGACACGCTGGCACTCGGCACGCACAACCTCACGGCAATCTATAACGGCACGACCGGCTTTAACACCAGCACATCGTCCGCCATCACCGAAACAGTCGATCCCACCAGCGATGCCAACCCCAACACCGATATTACGACCACCACCACACTGACTTCCTCTCAAGGCACGATCAATGTTGGGCAGGTTGTTGCGCTGGTGGCAAATGTCACCGCGACGAGCGGTTCGCCTACCGGCATAGTCAGCTTCTTCGACGGCTCAACCCTTATTGGCACCGTCAGTGTCACGTCAGGGCAGGCCGTCGGTTACACGGCTTCACTGACGCTTGGCACACACGCGATCACCGCCGCCTATGATGGAGCGTCAGGCTTTGCCACCAGTACATCGCCGGTGTTGACCCAGACCGTCAGCGCTAGCGTGAATACCACAACCACAATAGTGGCGTCGTCGAACCCAATTACCCAGGGGCAATTCCTCGCGATTACCGCCACGGTTGCCGGCGGCGCTACAACCGGCAGCGTTACCTTTAACGACGGCACGACTGACATCGGTACCGTGGCCATCGATCCAACTACAGGTCAAGCAGTCGGCTTTTGGAATACGCTTGCCGCCGGCACGCACAACATCACCGCCACCTATGGCGGATCGCCAGGGTTTGCCTTGAGCACGTCGTCGGCCCTGAGCCTCGTAATCAACAAAAATGTCAGCACTACCACAACGCTTATGGCGTCGTCGAACCCAATCGTCATCGGGCAGCTCATTGCGATCACTGCAAACGTCTCCGGCGCCGGCGGGATTCCCACCGGCACGGTCACCTTTAATGATGGCTCAACGGTCATTGGCGCCGTGGCCGTAGATCCCACGGGGCACGCAGTCGGCTTTACATCTTTTACGACCTCTGGCATCCACAATATCACCGCAACCTATAGTGGGGACACCGGGTATGCTGCCGGCACGTCTTCAGTGGTAGCCGAGACAGTCAATCTTGTGGGCGCGGACACCAGCACGACACTCACCATATTCCCCAGCCCCGGTGTTGCGGGCCAGCCCGTTGCATTCATCGCGACCGTCACCTCCGCAAGCGGAACGCCCACTGGAACCGTCACGTTCATGGAAGGCTCAACTCTTTTTGGCACCGTCACAATCGATCCCACCACGCACCAGGCAATCGGGTTTACGAATGGGCTGACCGCCGGCACATATTCCATCACCGCGACCTACAACGGATCGGCGACGTTTGCCGGCAGCGTATCGAGCCCTGCCAGCGAAGTGGTCAATCCGGTGGGAACATTAACAACCAACGTATTAACGACCTCGTCGAGTGCGCTCGTTTTCGGGCAGGTCGTCGCGATGACCGCTACGATCACAGCCGCCAGCGGATCTCCCACGGGCTCTGTCACTTTCATGGACGGAACGACGCCTATCGGCACCGTCGCGGTCAATGCCACCACGCATGAAGCAATCGGCTTCAGCGCGGGACTGATACCCGGCATGCACAGCCTGACGGCCATTTACACCGGTGCAAATGGGTTTGCCAACAGCACCTCCGCGGTCATTCACGTGACCGTCAACCCAGATGCCACCGCCACCACGCTCAGGACATCAGGAAATAACGTAACGGCCGGCGGTTTTGTTCAATTTACCGCTACCATCACGGCCGAGGCCCCGGGCGGCGGATCTCCCACGGGGACCGTCACGTTCATGGATGGCTCAACGCTCATCGGCACCGCCACCGTCAGTCCCGTCTCGAACACCAACACGGCCATCGCGAATGATGACACTATTTCTTTGACACCCGGCGCGCACAGCATCACCGCCGTTTACTCTCCGCTCACCGGATATTCCGCCAGCACCTCGGCGGTCTTGACCGAAACCATCGTAGGCATCGCGACGACCACCACCGTCACCGCATCCACCGCCAGCGTAACGATAGGCCAGACCGTTACCTTTACCGCCACCGTCGCTGGTACTGGTGTGATGCCAACCGGCACTGTCACATTCACGTCCGGCTCCACAGCCCTCGGCACCGCGACGCTCAATGGCACCGGCACCGCAACGACCAGCGAATATAACTTGAATACCGGCACGTACCCCGTGACGGCAACTTACTCCGGGGACAGCATTCACGCGACCAGCGTCAGCACCGGATCAACCTCATTTGCGGTCACGACCCCAACATTCACCACAGTCTCGCTAGATGGCAGCAGCTATCAGACGGCCACGGCAACAACTGGCGCCGGTCTGGCCGCAGCAGACGGACAACTGGTCTCAGTCGAATACACGCTTTATCTGAGCGATGGCACGCTGTCTCAAACCTCAGTAGGCTCGGCTCCGTTCCAATTTGCTCTTGGTGAAGGCAGCACTGTCGCGGGTTTTGATGCAGGTGTCGACGGAATGAAGACCGGTGAGGTCCGCGTCCTGGTGCTTCAACCGGCCGTAGGTTATGGCGCGAATCCTCCCTCAGGCATCCCGGCAAATGAAGTACTCACGTTCATCGTGAAAATGGTTGGTGTGGATCAGCCCCGCTTAACGGTCTCTTCCGGTACAACCACTCCAGTTCCGGTGACATTCAACGAAACGCCATCAACCACCGACGGCACCGACTTCGGCAGCGCAACGGTCGGCTTGAGCACCGCGCCCTCAGTCTTCACATTGGGCGATGCCGATTCCTCGCCAAGCTTCACGCTGACATCGACCCAAAATCCGATCATTCAGGTTATTGGCGCCGATCCCAACGACTTCGTGATTACCCAACCCTCGACGCTTGTTGGAGGCACTTTCACGATCGCATTCCTGCCAACCGCTACGGGTGTGCGAACGGCCACGATCAAGATTGCCACCAATGATCCTGACGTGCCAAACTTTACGTTTAACGTAACAGGGATCGGGGCATAATCAGCGAGACCAAAACACAGCCGCGGCGCGATCGCAGACCGTCCGTCCAATCAACATCGCGCCCGGCTGGTGTTTACCGCTCGACTTAAATTGCATTCTCTTTCCGACCTGCTATTTAATGTTCATGGTTGAGCGGCTCTCCGCGCATGATGACACGCTGATCGGGGGATACGGCGTACATATCCAGCGATATCAATTCGCTCTTTCCTATTGCCGCGAAAAAAATGTCCTCGATGCCGGCTGCGGAATTGGATATGGCTCGATCTATCTGGCCCGATCAGGCGCGGCTTCGGTGACGGCTGTCGATCTCTCCGCCGTCGCGATCAAGGAGGCGAGCGAAACGTATCACCGTTCAAATTTAAGTTTCTCCGTGGCCGACGTGGAGAAGCTCGATCAATGCAAGGCCCTGCCGCCGCGGATTGATACCATCGTTAATTATGAAAACATCGAGCATTTGCCGCATCCGAAGGAATTTCTTGGCCATGCCCGGAGATTACTGGCCAAACCGGACGGCGTGCTCCTCACCAGCACGCCCAACGGCGATATCAGCGAACTCGATCCAACGGGAAAGCCATACAACCCGTTCCACGTAAAGGAATTCAAGCCCGGCGAGTTCATGGAATTGTTAACGCCGTATTTTTCAAAGGTGACGCTTTACGGACAGTGGCAAACCNNAAATGTATTACAACCCGGTTGCGCGAGCGGGACGATTGATCAAAAAAATCCTCGGCAAGTCATCACTCCCGCCTCCGGAATTTACGGGCGGCGGCGACGCGTTCAGCATCGATTACACCATTGCTCCGCTGGACGATCCGCCGTTTCATTGGCCGCCGACGGTTCTCATCGCCGTCTGCACCGGCTGATGCGATTACTTTCTCGGCAGTCCCAGGGGCAGCACAGTCCCGCCGAATAATTCGTTCAGGATCAGAGCCAGTCCTGCGTAACAGGCTGACAGGCCGCAGAAGATTCCTTCGTAGCCGGTCACGTGTTTAAAGTCCGCGCTGGCGGATGAGTAATCGCCGTATGCGAGTAGGAAAAAAAGAATCGTCAGCGTGAGGAAAACGACTTGCAGAGCGCGGCTCAGGCGAAGCGTGCCGATGAACAGGCCGAAGGTAAACAATCCCCATAACGCAAGATAGGCAGCCATCGCATGTTCATCGGGCGCGGGGGGTGACGCCGGTTTTTGGAATTGCGATCAGCGCGACCAGCGACAGCCAGAAAGATCCATACGAGATGAAGGCCGTCGTTCCGAAGGTGTTGTTCTTTTTCCATTCCATGATGCCGGCGATGACCTGCGCCGTGCCGCCATAACAAAGTCCCATGGCCAGGATCATGCTATTCATTGGGAACAGGCCGGCGTTGTGGAGGTTGAGCAGAACAGTGGTCATCCCGAAGGCGAGAAGGCCGAGCGGGGCTGGGTTGGCGGTCGTATCTTTAATTTGGAGCGTGGCCGGTTCGATCATTTGCGGTTCCTCGTTTGGGGTTCTTGGCGAAATGCCTTGATGTATATAATTGTCAATCTCATCTTCGACGCAGCGTCTTTCGAAGCACGCGAGGTTCGCGATATAGGTGAAGAATGGCCAGCACGATTACGCGGTTATCAGTAACGGTGAAAAAGACAGCGTAGGGAAATGTGCCCAGTCGCGCGCGACGTATTTCGCCGTTGTAGATTGGAAATTGCTGCGGCGCCTCGGAAATGGAAACCATGACCGCTTCGATGTTATCCAAAAATCGAACGCCCAAACCTCCAACGCGCTCGTCGTACCAATGGCTAGCCTTCATCGCATCGGCCGCGGCTTCAGGCCTGACGACGAGTTGTCGCCGCATCAAGGCTCCTCTGGATTCGCTCCCGCACGACTTCCCAGGGCTCACCCTCGTCCGGGCTGGAAAGAAATGCCTGATGCCGGCGATTTAATTCTGACTCGTTCTGCGAAGAAAGCTTCTGGACAGCATCTTCTTCCACAGACTCGATGAGCTGGTCAATCAACTCAAGTCGCTCGGCCACGGAAAGATGCTTTGCTTCATTGAGTAAATCCGCGGATGACATGGTCCATATTATACATCGGTATGTAGAATTCGATAGATTTAATCCCCGCGAGGATAACTCCCCAGCATCGTCAGTTGCAAACAATGCTTCCGTGCCTGCTCAACCGCGGTTTTCATCGCGGCATCGTCCGCGTGTCCCTGCGCATCAATGAAGAAATAATATTCCCAATTCACCTTCCGGCTCGGGCGTTTCTCGATGTCTGTCAGGTTGATGCCATTCTCTTTGAAAACATCCAGAACCTCCGCGAGCGCGCCGGGCTTGTGGGCCGTGGTGAACATGATCGCGGTCTTATCATCCCCGCTGCGGCGGGCGCCCTCGCGGCCGATCACGAAAAACCGCGTCATGTTGTCGGGGTTGTCCTCGATATTCTCGAAGAGAATATGCAGACCGTATAACTCAGCGGCCTGCTTTGATCCGATGGCCGCGGAGGCGGGTTCGTTGCGGGCGATTTGTGCGGCGGCTGTCGTGCTTTCGGCGGGAATCGCGTGGCGGTCCTTGGCGGTGGCGCTGAGCCAATTGCGGCATTGGCTGAAGACTTCCGCCTTGGAATAGATTTTCTCGACCTTTTCCCAGGGCACGTTGGCCAGCAAATTGTGATGAACCGTCAGCAGCACCTCGGCGCAGATTTTGGCCGAGCTGCTGAGGAATGCGTCGAGCGTATCGACGATTCCGCCGCCGATGCTGTTTTCGACGGGGACGAGTCCGTAATCGACGTGGCCGCGCACGACTTCCTCGAAGACCGCGGGGATTGCGCTCAGAGGAACGTAATCGACGCTGCTTCCGAATTTGGCCACCGAAGCGGCATGGCTGAACGATCCTTCGGGGCCGAGGAATCCGATGCGCAGGGGCTTCTCGAGCGCGAAGCTGCCGCTCATCAGTTCGCGGTAAACCGCTTCCAGGCAGCGATCCGGCAGCGGGCCGCGATTGAGTTTTCGCACTTTTTCCAGGACGGCTTTTTCGCGGTCGGGTGCGTAGATCTGCGTTCCCTTGGACTGCTTAATCTTTCCGATTTCAACCACGACCCGGGCGCGCGAATTGAGCAGTTCGACGATCTGCTCGTCGAACTGATCGATCTTGATTCGCAGTTGATCCAGGGAATCCGATTCCGCCATGCCGTGTTTTTAGCCGCAGAATGGATGAGTTGCCAGTATTTGGCCCGTTTGGCCGCGATAGTCAGTTTTGGGGGGTGTCATCGACATGCCCGTCGGCGTAGCCGACCAAGCCCCGCTCGTTGGTCTGGACTTCTTTGTCCTCTAGGAGAATGGCGGTCTTATTGCGGGCGGGAATGTCGGCGAGCTTTGTTGCTGCTGGTTTGACGTAAACGAAGGATTTGCCGGTATTGGATCGCGGATCGCGCAGGATCTCCGCGCCCGGCAGAAGGTTGGCTGAGACCAGATCATCCAGGGAATTAGGCAGCGACTGATGATCCTGGTCGTACTCCGAAATAGCCGTCAGGATCAATCGCATCTGGGCCGCGGCCGAATCGGTCGCGGCATCGATTGGCTTCCAATCAGCCGAAACTGGTTGTTGTCCCACCTGCGGCGAAGGCGCGGGAGTGCCGCGGTTGTTCGTATTCATCGACGCTGCGATGACCGCTCCGAAGAGTGTGGTCAGTTGCTTACGATCCATCGAGACGCTGGCGATATTTCCATCCCGCGTCGGGTGAAACTGATCGAGGATCGTGGCAAACACAGGCGGCAGATGTAACTCATTATCCTGCTGCTTGAGCGATGTGCGAAGCGTATCAAATGTTTTGATGACCTGATCTGCGCCGGCTTCATCCGGAGCCACCCATCGCGCCTCGATTTGCGGGTCCGCCCCCAGTTTCGCACCGGCATAAATATACTGAGCAGACCAAAACAGATTTGCGATCGGCTGAAGCACGGCCGGCGGGGGGCCGTTGCGCATCAATTGCCGCTTGATGTTCGCCGAAGACGTCAGCACCGTTTTCACCGGCACATCGTCTCCCCAGCAATTCAGCGCCTGACGCAATGTATCGGCATTCGGATTAAGAGGGCTAGCGGCGGCGTTGCTGACGAGATTGCCGTTGGAACCATTGATCCTCACCACGAGCCAGTTCCCCATGTGTTCAAACCGGGTCGCATTACGCGCATTGTTGCGCAGCCATTTAAGCGCAGCGTTATCACTGGTGCCCGGTCGGAGCCGTACGCAGAGCGTTACGGTCTTGTTCCCGTTTTCGATTGAAAGGGTGTAACAAACGCGCTCCGCTCCCATGGCGATCATCGGACCGATGCTGCCGTCCAGCCCGATCGGCATCGGCGCGCTATCCGCCACCGGCTGCGTCGTCGGCTTGCCGCCCGAGATCGTCAGCCATGCGTTCGTCCAGGCAGTTTTGTCACCGGTCTTGAAATCAAAGCAGGTGATCACCAGAAGATCCGTCGGAAGCGCCGCATCCGGCATTTCATCCTGCGTCATTCCGACGATTGCTGGCGGGGCGGAGGGCTCGGTTTGCGCAACAGAACTCCCGCAAACGAATCCGAGAATCGCAACGAGGGTGAAACAGCGGGCAATCCGAGCGATTGAAGTGTTGCGCATAGTCAGTGACCCTATCAATTAAGCGGCCGCCCGGCCAGCCATTCCACGCAATGGAGATAGAACTTCCCATGATGCGCCGTTTCTAAAATCTCCGGCGTAGCCGCGTTTTGCGCAAAGCCGATCCCGACAATCTTTCCGCGGCCGAGTTGGCTGATATAAAGGGGATACAGATATTCCCCCGTACCGATTGGGTGATAAGCCGCGACCAGGCGGATCTGCTTCATATCCTTCACCCTGATCAACGGAATGCCCGATAGCTTTCCCACCGTGCCATTGGGCATGATGCTTACCATTTTGCCAATCTGTCCGGAGAGATCGCCGAGCAGCGGATGATTGCCAACGACTTCGCAGTCGATTGGCTGGGGATTCCATCCGAAGGTGCCGACGGGAAAACCGCATAGTTCGCCGACCTGAGGCGTATAGCCCGGATTGAGATATCCGAATTGGCGCTGCACGAGTCCCATTCCCTGCCGCACGCTCTCATCAATCGCGTTGAGAACTTCAAACGGCACATCCGCCGCGGCGGTTGCAACCAGGACATCGAGCTTGCGTAGCTCGTCCACATTGCTGGCATCGATTGGACGGACGCCGGGGAAATTCTGCCAGAGGACTTTTGTCATTTCAGCGCCGCCGCGGGTTCTGGGTTCGATCACCGGGATGAGATGGATGGAGGGATCGCGGAGAAACTTCACCGGGCGCAGCTGGGTCTCATAACCATAGGGCCTGGGCGAGCGATGCGGACCGGTAGCTGTGAAGGCGCTTAGGTAAACCCCAACCTGGATCTGATTGGCTGCGGGGTTGTCGCCGGCAGCAGGATTTTGACCAGCCGTAGAAGCGGAATCGCCTGATCCCTCGGGCCAGAGATACCACGCCACGACAAAAGCGCCGGCGCCCAGGGTTATGAGGAAAAGCGCCACCGCCGCCCAAATCCCGGCTTTCCTCGCGTTTGCCATGGCTGATTATTCCTTTCGGAATATTAGTTTAACTCGTGTCCGGATAAATGCTAACAAGCACGGGTCCAAGTGCCCGCCACCGGTAGATCGGTGGAGAAATCATGCTCCGACGGTCGATAAATGACACCAGAGGTACATGCCTTGTTTCAACATTGGATCACGCTCCTGCCGCATCAGCCCGGAACGATCACGATGATCGTCGCGGTGATCGGGTGCATTTTTGGTCTGGCGCTCTGGATCGCCGGGGCGAGATCAAGTCGTTCGATTCTGACTCTCGCGGCTGTTGCGCTGGGCACATCCGTCGGATTAAAGCTGCCGCTCTGGTGCAAATGGTCTATCGATCCGATGGCGCCGGCGGTTGGGATGGCGGTTGTTCTGGGCGTCAGCGCGTATGTCCTTCATCGAATTTGGGTGGGAGCCTGGCTGGGGACGATTCTGACGCTTTGGAGCGCGCTGGTTCTTTGGGCCATGCGCGGTCATGCATTCAAATGGCGCTGGCCGCAATACAATCCAGCTCAGACCCTGCCGCAGTATTTCCAGGATCTCTGGCAGAACGTGCCTGAATCGTTGCACGAATGTCTGTGCTTCTGTGCAATCGCGGCTTTGCTGATTGGAATCAGCGCGGCCTGGCTCTGGCCCCGGATTGGGGTTGCACTGCTCTGGAGCGCCGTCGGCGTTTCGCTGCTGCTCCCGACCGCCGCCACGGCAATAACACTTTTCGATCCCACGGCCCTGCGGCATTTGCCGCGGCAAAATTCAGCACAAATGGCTCTACTGCTTGGGATTTTCGTAGCCGGGGCATTATTTCAATGGCGGATGATCGCCGCTGTCCAATCCGCTGAATCGAAGGGGCAGGCGCCGGGCCAGCCGAAGAAGAGTTCCAAGGGAAACAACGCCGCCGATTAGAAGGGCAATCGCATCATGCTTCACACGCTCGCAGCTTATGCTCAGTCTTTTCAGTCCGTTCAGTCGTTGCACAAATCGGAAGCCTTCTTCGCCAGCGTTCCCAAGACTTGGCCGCAACAGCGGGATTTGCTGACCTGGTGTCAGCAGATGACTCCCGGCGTGGCGGCGCTGCTTATCCTCATGGGGATCATTTATCTGCTTTTTGGCTACCAGATTTTCAAGGGCCTCGTGCTACTGAATGCGGCGGTGGTGGGGGCGTACATCGGAGCTAACTTCGGCGAAGGGGACACTGCGACCGTTTGTGCCGTGATCGGCGCGGTAGCGGCGGCTGCGATTGCGTGGCCGACGATGAAATATGCCGTTGCGATCATGGGCGGCTGCTTTGGAGCGCTGCTGGGGGCCAGCTTATGGCGCACGCTTAACCTCGATCCGGAATTGGTCTGGGCCGGGGCGCTCGTCGGACTTGTCAGTTTTGGGTTGGTCTCGTTCATTCTCTTCCGTGGCAGCGTGATGATGTACACCAGCTTGCAGGGCGCGTTCATGCTGGTCTTTGGCATCCTCGGGCTCATCTATCAATATGAGGAGTTCGCCGCTGACGTCACGAAGCACCTGAAAGTTCAGCCATACTGGCTTCCGGCGGCAATCTTTATCCCGGCGGTGATTGGGTTGATATTCCAACAGCATAATACCCCCACTGGCGGCCACGGCGGACATGGCGGCGGGGGGGGCGGCCAAGGCGGTTCCGCGCCAAAGAAATAAGTCTTCTGGCTGTNNCTAACATTTTGATTTATCAATGGATATGACAGGCCGCTCGGCTCGTTTGCTGGCCCCCATTTTGCTTTTGAACATTCAATGCAATTCGAGAAGCTGACCATCAAGGCACAGGAAGCCGTTGCCCGTGCGCAGCAGAGCGCTCAGGAATCCAACCATGCGGAGATCTCGCCGCTGCATCTTCTTGGGGCGCTGCTGGATGAAAAAGATGGCGTTTTTATTCCCCTGCTTCAAAAGCTCGAGGCCGATCCCGACCGCTTGCGCCAGATCGTCCGCGGCGAGCTGGACCGTCTTCCGAAAGCAACTGGCACGCAGACCGGCCCGAGCCATGCTTTGAACGATGTCTTCAATCAGGCTCAAAAGGAATCGGATCGTCTCAAGGACGACTACGTTTCCACGGAACACCTGTTGTTGGCCCTTGCCCAGGTGAAAAGCGATGCAAAGGAACTCCTGTCCGTCGCCGGAGTAAATCACCACGCAATTCTGACGGCTCTCAAGGAAGTTCGAGGAGGTCAGCGCGTCGCGGATCAGAACCCCGAGGACAAATATCAGGCCCTGCAGCGCTATGGACGCGATCTCG